>ONBW01000050.1:997-26717 GCA_900316165.1 uncultured Lachnospiraceae bacterium
CCAGCCGTTTGAAAAATGTGCTTTCGAGGCCATTTCAGCTATAGCAACGGTAGGGCTTTCGCTCGGACTGACACCGGGACTAGGGGTCGTATCACATATTATCCTAATACTGCTTATGTTCTTTGGCAGGGTCGGAGGATTTACTGTGGTTTATGCGGCTCTTTCATACAGGGAGGGGTCAGAGCTTAAATATCCTCTCGGAAATATTACCGTGGGTTAGGAAAAGGAGGCAAAATGAAATCAATACTGCTTATCGGACTCGGACATTTCGGAACACTGATCGCGAAGGAAATAAATACACTCGGCCACCAGGTCATGGCAGTTGACAAAAATGAGGACAGGGTCAATGCAGCCCTTCCTTTTGTTACAGATGCCCTGATAGGTGACAGTACAAATGAGAATTTCCTCAATTCACTCGGAGTAAACAACTACGATGTATGCATAGTGACAATAGGAGGAGATTTCCAGAGCTCACTAGAGACTACATCTCTTCTAAAGGAGCGGGGAGGAAAGCTTGTTGTGGCAAGGGCTGACAGGGAGGTTCAGGAGAAATTTCTGCTGAGGAACGGAGCTGATGAGGTCGTAAATCCTGAAAAGCAGATAGCCAGATGGACTGCAATCAGGTTTACATCAAGCTACATTCTCGATTATATAAAGATCGACGATGACCATGCCATCTTCGAGGTAAAGGTACCGGCTGAATGGGTCGGACTGCAGGTAAAGGAGCTTGAGATCCGCCAGAAATTCGGCATAAACATCATGGCCATCAAGGAAAATGGCGATATGAATGTGACAGTCTCTCCAGATGATATACTGAGGGAGGACGAGACGCTTCTGGTTCTCGGAGAGCATAAGGCCATAAGAGAGTGCTTTCATGATATTCCTGCAGGGCTGTAATTTCAGGTGCAGATACTGCCACAATCCGGATACTTGGAATCCTGAAGGAACTAAAAAAACAAAGCCTGACCTGCTCACGGCTGATCAGCTTATAGAAAAAGCGCTTAAATACAAGCCTTACTGGGGAGATGAAGGCGGTATTACCGTAAGCGGTGGTGAAGCTCTGCTTCAGATTGATTTTCTGCTGGAGCTTTTTAAGAAATGCCATGAGAAAGGAATAAACACCTGTCTGGATACCTCTGCCGGTCCTTTTACCAGAGAGGAGCCATTCTTCTCAAAGTTTAAGGAGCTGATGTCTGTTACTGACCTCGTGATGCTTGATATAAAGCAGATCTTCGATGATGAGCACATAAAGCTTACAGGGCACACGAATAAGAATATCTTAGACGCGGCCACCTGGATGTCAGATAACGGTGTTGCGATGTGGATACGCCACGTTCTGGTTCCGGGGATTACTACCGACGAAAAGGAGCTTAAGGCTCTACGGGCTTTTATCGATACCCTAAAGACCGTAAAGAGAGTAGAGGTGCTCCCTTACCATACTCTTGGCACCTATAAGTACGAGGAGCTAGGCATCCCGTATTCGCTAAAAGGCGTAAATCCGCCGACGCAGGAGCAGGTGAATACCGCCCGCGAGATCCTGGGGGCTATATGAAAAAGAGCATAAAATGGTGGGTGAGCTGTTTCGCTTTTCTGGTGATGTTCTTCTGGGGCGCATCAAAGGAATTCAGCGGCATGTACCTGGAAAAAATATATCCGGTCAGCGAGACTCTGGGCAGATACCAGATGATGCTTTTCTGCTTTCTGCTACTACTTTTGTATTTTATTCCGTTTGTGGTATTTATACGGTACACCTGCAGGAAGCTTGAGGTGTCACGGAAGCTTCCTGTCATAGCATTTTTTTCAGGATGGTTCATTCCCGGTTGGATTGCCGGCCAGTTGAATGATGCATCTGAAAAGCTGATAAGGATGCTGACTTCAAAGACATTCACAGATGAATGGGGAGACGCTATAGAGACTCCGATCGTAGAAGAATCACTGAAGGTGATAGTAGTAGTGTGGCTTCTCTGTCTTATCGGAAAGCATCTGAGAAAACACTATCTGATAGCCGGAATGACTGTAGGAATGGGATTTCAGATATCTGAAGACCTGAACTACATCGAGGAGCAGGTAAGTGGAAGTCATTCGGATTTTGTAGAAGCCATCCCATTTACCCTTGGAGAAAGGGTGGCAGGTGGCCTGGTATCACACTGGTGCTATACTGCTCTGATGGCGGTAGGCATTTACCTGTTCTTCAGAGAAAAAAACAGAAAGACCGGTATTCTGCTGATTCTTGCAGTCCTATTAGACCACGGACTATGGGATTCATTCCTGTCGGATTCGGATTTAGGCACTGCCATTCTGTCCGCTGCGTTATTCATACTATTTGTGGCAGTTTATGAGCGGACACTGAATAGCCCGGAGGATGACATGCGGAAGATCAATTCCCTCCTGTGAGCATGATAAATGCTCCCTGGACTCCGCGCCGACCGTGGCTGGCACGGTGGGAGAAGAGAAGGTCAGGGTTCTCACAGGTGCAGATGTCGGTGGTGTGGATGCGTTCATTTTTCACACCGGCTTCTTCGAGCGTGATATCGACTGTCTTCCAAAGATCGAGCTGGAAGTGGCCGTTGTGCTTATCGAGAAGGATTTCATCTGTATGAGCAGGGAATTCATGCTTGAATACATCTGCCACATCTTCACTTATCTCATAGCAGTCTGCACAGATTGAAGGGCCAATGGCGCAGATCACATCTGATGGTGAAGTGCCGTAGTTTTCGGTCATGGTCTCTATGATTTTTTTGCTGATGCGGGCGGCAGTCCCCCTCCATCCAGAGTGGCAGGCTCCGATACATTTCTTGACAGGATCGTAAAAAATAACCGGGACACAGTCTGCTGAAAAGACTGAGAGAAGAAGCTTTGGCATATTTGTAACAAGTCCATCTACATCGCTGTAATCGAGTGGACGGGTGACGCCTTTTCCGGCATCTTCTTCTGTTATTACACGCACATTTGATGTATGTGTCTGGTGTGTTATTACTATATGCTCAGGCGTTATGCCAAATTCTTCCGCAACCCGGCGAAAATTCTCATCCACATTCTCATCGCTGTCGCCAATTCCTTTTTTGAAATTCAAGCTTTCAAATATTCCACTGCTTATTCCACCAAGCCTGGTTGTAAACCCATGCCTTATACCATCGCACTCTGAGAGCGCGTCAAAGGTAAGCAATGGAACTTTTTTTGTTTCATCAAACCGCAGGTGCTCTGCGGTATTTTTTCTTTTAATATCCATAGAATCGATTCTACCACAGATGAAATCGACTGGGAAGTGTATTTTACGTGTGAAAACAAGAAAACCATGAAATCACACGTAGAAGAAGTGACAAGCCTACGTGTGAAAGCAGGAAAACAAGAAAATCACACGTAGAAGAAGCAGCAAGACTACATGTGAAAACAAGAAAATCATGAAATCACACGTAGAAGAAGCAGCAAGCCTACGTGTGAAAACAGGAAAACCAGGAAATCACACGTAAAAGAAGAAAAATCGCTACGTGTGAGAATAGATAAAACAGGAAATCACACGTAAATCAACGAATACATTGATTTTATATCCCCGGATTGGTAAAATAGAGGCTATGGGAAATCAGAAGATCAATTATCAGAAGCTCTGCGAGGAGGAAATCAAGAAGGTTTCGGCGGAGGGCAAAGTACCGTCTGTGCTTCTGCACAGCTGTTGCGCTCCTTGCAGCTCGTACTGTATAGAGTATCTGTCACAGTATTTTCATGTGACGGTGTTTTACTATAATCCGAATATCTATCCGGATAGTGAGTACTACCACAGGGTGAAGGAACAGCAGGAATTCATTAAGAGATTTCCGGCAAAGTATCCCGTCGGATTTATCGAGGGTGACTTCAACACGCAGGATTTTTACAAGGCGGCAAAAGGCCTGGAAAATGAACCTGAAAGAGGAGCCCGCTGCACTGAATGCTTTAAGCTTCGGCTCGGGCGGACTGCTGAGATGGCTGAAGAGAACGGATTTGATTACTTCACATCGACGCTTACGATTTCTCCAATGAAAGACGCGGCGCTTCTGAATCGAATTGGTTCAGAGATGGGAGAAGCGCATGGCGTTAAGTGGCTGCCATCTGATTTCAAGAAGAAAAACGGCTATCTGAGAAGCTGCCAGCTGAGCCGGGAATACGGTATTTACAGGCAGGACTACTGCGGATGCGTATTTTCATACAGCCAGAGGCACGCTTTAGAAAAAGCTGTCTCGCCCATGAATACAGCATAAAGACAGAGGAAAGCATCAGATAAAAAATGCAAAAAAGCAGAAAGCATCAGAAGAACAAAGCAGAAGGTATTAAGGAGGCACTATAATGGCACAGCTCTGGGGCGGAAGATTTACAAAGGATACGGACAAGCTGGTTTACGCGTTCAACGCATCCATAGGTTTTGACCAGAGATTTTTTCATGAGGACATTGCTGGTTCAAGAGCACATGTAAAAATGCTCGCAAAGCAGGGAATCATCTCACAGGAAGACAGAGACGCAATCCTCGGCGGACTTGCATCAATAGAGGCAGATGTCGATAACGGCAGACTGAAGATTACAGATGAATACGAGGACATTCACAGCTTTGTCGAGGCAAACCTTATTAACCGTGTAGGCGATGCAGGAAAGAAGCTTCATACAGGACGCAGCAGAAACGATCAGGTTGCTCTCGACATGAGACTATACACCAGAAAGGAAGTGCGTGAGACAGATGATCTGTTAAAGCATTTCTTAGGAACTATACTTGAGGTCATGCGTAAAAATGTCGACACAGTAATGCCTGGATTTACACATCTGCAGAAGGCACAGCCTATCACTTTAGCTCATCATCTCGGAGCTTATTTTGAGATGTTCAGAAGAGACAGAGAGAGGCTTGCGGACATATATGACAGAATGAACTACTGCCCATTGGGAAGTGGCGCGCTTGCCGGAACTACATATCCACTCGACAGAGATATGACAGCTCAGGCACTCGGTTTCTATGGACCATCGAGGAACTCAATGGATGGAGTTTCTGACAGGGATTATCTGATAGAATTTTTATCAGCTCTTTCTATAATCATGATGCATCTTTCAAGATTTTCAGAAGAGGTCATAATCTGGAATTCAAACGAGTACAGATTCGTAGAGATAGACGATGGGTTTTCGACAGGAAGCTCAATAATGCCTCAGAAGAAAAATCCGGATATCGCAGAGCTTGTCAGAGGAAAGACAGGAAGAGTTTACGGAGCGCTGATGCAGCTCCTTACAACTATGAAGGGTCTGCCGCTTGCTTACAATAAGGATATGCAGGAGGACAAGGAGTTCTCGTTTGACGCGATGGATACGGCTAAGGGCTGCATCAAGCTGTTTGATGGAATGCTCGAGACCATGAAGTTCAATAAGGAGATCATGGAAAAATCAGCCCGCCATGGCTTTACCAATGCTACTGACGCTGCTGACTACCTCGTAGGAAAGGGAGTGCCTTTCAGAGATGCTCACGGAATCGTCGGAAGAATCGTACTTTACTGTATAGACAAGCAGTGCGCTATCGATGATCTCTCACTTGATGAATTAAGAGAATTCTCACCTGCCTTTGATGAGGATGTCTATGATGCGATTTCTCTTAAGACCTGCGTAGACAAGAGGCTTACGATTGGGGCTCCGGGTAAGCCGGCTATGGAGAATGAAATCGAAAGCTGCATTGAGTACCTGAAGAATTCTGAAAACCTGATAGAGAGAGCATAATAAATCTTTGACGTAAGCCCGTAGGGGTAGTATAATACTAAGTTGCAAATTTATTTTTTAAGGAGAAATAACACAATGAAATACGGTGTGAATGAGCTTAGAAGAATGTATCTGAATTTCTTCGAGAGCAAGGGTCACCTGAAGATGAAGAGCTTTTCGCTCGTACCGCACAATGACGACTCACTGCTTCTTATCAACGCAGGAATGGCGCCACTCAAGCCTTATTTTACGGGACAGGAGATCCCGCCTAGACGCAGGGTTACTACCTGCCAGAAGTGCGTTAGAACAGGAGATATCGAGAATGTCGGAAAGACAGCGAGACATCTTACATTTTTTGAAATGCTCGGAAATTTCTCCTTTGGTGATTATTTCAAGAAAGAAGCTATTCACTGGTCATGGGAGTTTTTGACAGAGGTCTTAAAGCTTGAACCGGAAAGACTCTATGTAACTATTTTTGAAAACGATGATGAGGCCTTCAATATCTGGAACAAGGAGATCGGAGTACCAGCTGATAAGATTTATCGGATCGGACGTGATGCAGACGGCTCCAGTGATAATTTCTGGGAGCATGGCGCCGGACCTTGCGGACCTTGTACTGAGATCTATTACGACAGAGGACCGCAGCACGGAAATGGACCAGAGGATGTTATGGGCGGTGAAGGCGACCGTTTCATGGAGGTATGGAACAACGTCTTTACACAGTTCTACAATGATGGCCATGGCAACTACTCAGAGCTTAAGCAGAAGAATATCGATACCGGAATGGGACTTGAGAGACTTGCAGTAGTAATGCAGGATGTAGACTCAGTCTTTGATGTCGATACTATGAAGGCTATAAGAGACGCAGTCTGCGCGCTATCAGGAAAGACATACGAGACAAATGAAAAGGACGATGTATCTATAAGACTTATTACAGATCATATTCGCTCTACTACATTTATGATAAGCGATGGAATTCTTCCTTCAAACGAGGGCAGAGGATATGTCTTAAGACGTCTTATAAGACGTGCAGCCCGTCATGGCAGAATGCTTGGAATCAAGGGTGAGTTCATGGGTAAGCTTGCAGACGTCGTTATCAGAGAAAGCCACGATGGTTACCCAGAGCTTCTTGAAAAGCAGGAATTCATAAAGAGAGTCCTGACAGAAGAGGAGCATAAATTCAACGCTACTATCGATCAGGGACTTGAGATTTTATCAGAGCTCGAGGATGATCTCACTAAGAAAAATAAAAAGGTCCTTGATGGTAAGGACGCATTCAGACTCTATGACACCTATGGCTTCCCTGTAGATCTTACTAACGAGATCCTCGACGAGAAGGGCTTCTCTGTAGATATGGACGGCTTCAAGGCTGCCATGGAAGAGCAGAGACAGAAGGCCCGTGATGCCAGAAAGACCTCGAACTACATGGGCAAGGCAGCCACTGTCTACGATGATATCGATAAAACTCTTACAACGGAGTTTGTAGGATATGACAAGCTTCATTGCGAAGCAAATATCACAGCTATGACCACTGAGGTAAATCCTGCAGAGGATAAGTACGGTGAAATCACCGATGCGCTTCAGAATGGCGAGAAGGGAACCATCATCACAGATGTTACTCCTTTCTATGGCACAATGGGCGGCCAGGTAGGAGATACTGGTGAGATCAGGACTGAGAATGGCTGCTTTACAGTAACAGATACGATTCATCTCTTAGGTGGAAGAGTAGGCCATGTCGGATTTGTATCTGACGGATATATCAGCAAAAATGATCCGGTTGAGATGTCAGTTGATGCAGACAGAAGAGCACACATCTGCAGAAACCATTCAGCTACACATCTGCTTCAGAGAGCGCTCCGTGATGTATTAGGTGAGCACGTGCAGCAGGCTGGCTCATATCAGGATGATAAGGAGCTCCGCTTTGACTTTACTCATTTCTCAGCACTTTCAGAGGATGAGCTTAAGGAAGTCGAGAGACTTGTAAACGAGAGAATTCATGCCGGAGCTGATGTGGTAACAGATATCATGTCACTTGAGGACGCGAAGAAGACCGGCGCTATGGCTCTTTTCGGAGAGAAGTATGGTGAGAAGGTCCGTGTTGTAAAGATGGGAGAATTCTCCACAGAGCTCTGTGGAGGAACACATGTAAAAAATACCGCTGAGATCGGTGCTATAAAGATTCTTTCAGAGGCCGGAGTCTCAAGCGGTGTAAGAAGAATCACAGCACTTACCTCTGATAATATCCTTGACTACTACAGTGATATGGAGTCAAAGCTTGACGAAATTCTTGCAGCATTAAAGACTCCTCTTAACGGTGCTTTGGCAAAGGTTGACTCACTTCAGAATGAGATCAAGGCCTTAAAGAGCGAGAACGAGGCATTAAAGAGCGCAGCCGCAAAGGAATCACTCGGTGATATCGATGCAGATGTAACTGAGATAAACGGAGTTAAATTCTACGCAAAGGCTCTTAAGGGAGTTGGCGGAAACGACCTTAGAAGTGTAGGTGACCAGATTAAGGATAAGCTCGGAGACGGGGTTATTTTCCTTGCATCTGATAATGATGGCAAGGTTGCACTTCTTTCAATGGCAACGGATTCAGCTGTAAAGAAGGGCGCACATGCAGGAAATCTTATAAAGGCAGTTGCTTCTATCGTAGGAGGAGGCGGTGGCGGACGTCCTCAGATGGCTCAGGCCGGAGGAAAGGATGCCTCTAAGATTCCAGACGCTATAGCCAAGGCTGGAGAAGTATTAAAGGAACAGCTTTCATAAAAGGAAAAGAAAGGGGTTAATGCCCATGGCATTGAGCAAATGGGAACAAGGCTCGTTGATAGTAAAGGAGGATGAGCAGGTATCAAGCCTGCTCATCCTTTTAAAGGGTACAGTCCAGATTGAGATCTCCGGATTTTCATTCGATATCACTCCGGGCAGTATAATAGGTATAGGAACAGAGCCAGGCAGAAGCTATGGCTTTTCCTGTACTGCAAAGACAGAAGCTACTACTTTTTCCTATGATTATTCATCTGCTGATGATATAAAGCAGATTTTTACAGAAAATAAAAAAATAGCGCCAGCAGTCTGCGAGGCGGTACTTAAAAATACATACAAGCTCTATGTCGGCCTTGACCAGCTGCTTGATTCAGCGAAGAGCCTGTACAAAAATATCACCGAAAAGCTGTTGGAATACCCGGCTGTCTGCAGAAAGACCGGGGATAATATCCTTGATTTCAAGGATCTTATGGCATACCCAAAGCCTCCTGAGGAGACCGGAATAGACAGCTGGAAGACTGATTTTATCAAAGGCCTTTTGTCATTTGGAAACAGAAGGGATGAGATCCTTGGAAATCAGACGGCACTCTGCACTGGCTATGCTTTTATTGCGATTGATTTTATAAGGGAAGCAGAGCAGAGACTTTTATTTTTTAAAAAATATATCGATGATTTAAAGAGCACTTCACAGGAATTCCTGATGATATTCTCTGCCCTAAGCTCAAAGAGCGCAGCCTTAAGGACAGGAGACACTGGTGATATGCCTTCGTTCGAGGGCCTTTTAGACCGCATACTTGTCTATTCGAAGGCTCCTGTCGATAAGGCCACGGAGCTCAAAAACGCTATGACTGAGTACAAAAGCCTCAGCGATAGAGCCGGCATTACCGATGACCACAGAAAAATCAGAAGAAAGCTGTCTAAGGCATTCTACCCGATTTATGAGGAGGTGCTTCTGCAGGTAATAAAGCAGAAGAGCGAGCCTCCGATCGACATAAAGATGTTCCTTATGTTCGGGCTTCTCGATGAGACGATAGTTACGAAGGAGGAGCTTCAGACCCTTTACGGGTATGCGAAATCCTATAAGCCTGATCCTACAGGACATGTCATGTGTGCCTGGGAATGGCTGAAAAAGATTTATTACATGGAGGCAGAGCCATCGAGAAACGAATTCGACATGGACTACCCTAAGTACCTAAGGGAGCTCAGAAATAACGGAGAGATTGACGAGGATCAGGAAAAGAAGTTCCTGAAGAGCTCAAGGCGCCGTCTGCATTTCGAGCTGTCGAATATGTTTACCATAGGAAACAGGATGACGTTTGGCAGAATGAGCGCCTTCGAACCGGTTTTTGACGATGTAAATGCCATAGGCTCCATGGAGAATGGTTATCTCTATACTGAAAAATTAATGCAGGAGCTTTCATTTGTCACAGACAGGGACTTCTCTATTTTTTACAGGGATGATATCTATTCGGCTCCAGAGCTTAACGTTATGCAGATTCCTATTCACAGGCAGTTTCTGCCGGTATTTATCCTGATGCCGAATATGGGCTCGAGATTTGTGCTCTGGCAGGAGATTGAGGGAAAGCGCAGACAGTCGAGCGCGAGGATGCTTGTTCCTGTAATCATGTCTGAGAATATCCGTGATAATATGCTGAAGCTCTGCGGAGAGTTTCGCTGGGAGATGTGCAAGACTGAGCAGGGAGTCCACTGGAACGATATCAGTGACCCGTCGCTTACGGCGGAGTATACGGATCTGCTCCAATTCTACAAGAAGAACTCTTCGTTTACTGCTGATGTTAAGGAAAAAATAAAATCAGAACTCAAGAAGAAAAATAATAATTTCAAAAACGTATTTGTTGCCGACTATCATGACTATATGCGTTTTGAGAGCGGTGGATCGATGAGGCTTCTAAAGCCTGCCCGTGAAATACTTGCTAAATACTGCCCGTTTACAGGTGAGACCAAGGACCTCCTGGCGACGAACCCTGTTTATCAGTCATTTATAGAGCGGTTTAATAACCATGAGGCGAAGAGCCGCAGGATTGTTACGCTTACGATAAAGAGGTTTCAGAAGGAGGGCATTCCTGTTCCGGATGTTCTTAGCGAAGAAGAAAAATATCTTAGTCATTAGCACTTGACTATTTACTTCAGAGTGATATAATACTTTTTGTGTGAAATCGACCGTCCGGTTGTGTTTTGCATGAATCCCATAACTGGAGGGAGGTCGAGCAAGAGTGGCAACCGTTATCGTAAAAGAAAACGAATCATTAGACAGTGCACTTCGCAGATTTAAGCGTAACTGTGCTAAGGCAGGTTACGAAAAGCCGAGCGTCAGACGTAAGAAAAAGTCTGAAGCTGCCAGAAAGCGTAAGTACAACTGATCTTTATTTCGCCACACACGGTGAAAGGGATTACAAGAGACTTCTTCGGAAGTCTCTTTTTTTGAGTGATAAAGCGTGAGACACAGACAAGGATGGCACCGCGCAAGCTTGCTTGCTGGCGGTGCCGTTTTTGTCTGTGGTTGAACCTAACAGACAGCGAGCAGAAGCGAAGCGTATGCGAGCTGTCTGCTAGGTGACTCGCGCTTTATCATTCATAATTGTGTATTTTAGTAGATACACTGTTGACATCTCTCTTTACTGTGATAAACTAAAAAAAGTTAAGCGAATCAAAGGAGATTCTGCCATAACTGGTGGAGTCTCCATTTTTTTAGAAATGGCGCTGCAGCGCCATTAAATTCGCCAATCAATAAATTGTCAGATAATCTGACAATTTACCAGATCACAGTAGAGGCGCAGATGTGCTTCAACACATTGGAGAAAGGAAAAGTTATGTCAAATCCAAGAGAAGAAAGGCTTGCAAAACCGGAAGGTCTTTACGATCCAGCCTTCGAGCATGACAGCTGCGGTATCGGAGCCGTTGTCAGCATCAAGGGTATCAGGACTCACAAGACTGTTTCCGATGCTTTAAAGATTGTTGAGAATCTTGAGCACAGAGCCGGAAAAGATGCATCAGGTACTACCGGTGACGGTGTTGGTATCCTGCTTCAGATCTCACATAAGTTTTTCAAAAAAGCGGCTGCACAGATCGGAATCGACCTTAAAGAAGAGGGAGACTACGGTGTAGGTATGTTTTTCCTGCCGACAGAAGAGCTTAAGAGAAAACGTGTCCAGAAGATGTTCGAGATCATCGCTGAGAAGGAGGGTGTTCCGTTCCTCGGCTGGAGAGACGTTCCTGTAAAGACAGAGATCTTAGGAGCTCTTGCAAAGTCTACAATGCCTTATATGTGTCAGGCTTTCTTAGGAAGACCAGAGGGCATCAAAAAGGGATTAGATTTCGATAGAAAGCTCTATGTAGTTCGCCGTGTCTTTGAGCAGACCTGCGAAGAGAGTGCATATGTAGCATCTCTTTCATCAAGGACCATCGTCTACAAGGGCATGATGCTTGTAAATCAGCTTAGAACCTTCTATTCAGATCTGACTGATCCTGATTTCGAGGTCGCTATAGCCATCGTACATTCGCGTTTCTCTACGAATACAAATCCCAGCTGGGAGCGTGCCCATCCGAACCGTTACATCGTTCACAACGGTGAGATCAATACTATAAAGGGTAATGCCGATAAGATGCTCTCACGTGAGGAGACCATGTATTCTGAGTATCTTGAGGATGACATGTCAAAAATCATCCCGGTTGTAAATACAAACGGCTCGGATTCAGCAATGCTTGATAATACTCTTGAGTTTTTGATGATGAACGGTATGCCGCTTCCTCTCGCAGTCATGATCACAATTCCTGAGCCATGGTCTAATAACCGTGCTATGGACGAGAAGAGAAGAGACTTCTACGAGTACTACGCTACAATGATGGAGCCTTGGGACGGACCTGCTTCAATCATTTTCTCAGATGGAGATATCATGGGTGCGGTCCTTGACAGAAACGGACTTCGTCCATCCAGATATTATGTAACAGATGATGACTATCTGATCCTTAGCTCAGAGGTCGGAGTACTTCCTGTAGATGAAAGCCACATCGTAAAGAAGGATCGTCTGATGCCAGGAAGAATGCTTCTTGTAGATACAAAGCAGAAGAGACTTATCGACGACAGCGAGGTCAAGAATATGTACGCTTCTCACCACCCATTTGGTGAGTGGCTCGACCAGAACCTTGTAAAGCTTTCAGATATCCCTATCCCTAACAGACCTGTTCCAGAGGACAGCAAGGAAGAGAGACAGAGACTTCAGAAGGCCTTTGGTTACTCTTATGAGGATGTCCGTGAGGTCATCATGCCGATGGCTGAGAACGGTACAGAGTCGATAGGTGCCATGGGTGTTGATACTCCGCTTGCAGTGCTTTCAGACCAGCATAGACCGCTGTTTGACTATTTCAAGCAGCTGTTCGCGCAGGTTACAAACCCGCCTATAGATTCAATCCGTGAAAAAGTAGTCACTTCGACCACTATTTTCCTTGGAACCGCAGGAAATGTCCTGAAGGAGTCAGCAAAGAACTGCCACCTTCTCAGGATTAACCACCCAATCCTTTCTGATACAGATCTCTTACGTATCAGATATATGGATAAGCCGGGATTTAAGGTAGAGACTATACCTATCGTTTATTACAAGAATACCTCTCTTGAGAAGGCTATTGAGCATCTCTTCGTAGAGGCAGACAGAGCATACAGAGACCGCGCGAATATCCTTATCCTCAGTGATAGAGGAGTCGATGAGAACCACGTGGCTATCCCGTCACTTCTTGCTGTATCAGCTCTTCAGCAGCATCTCGTACGTACTAAGAAGAGAACCCGTCTTTCACTTGTTCTCGAGAGTGGTGAGCCTAGAAATGTCCATCATTTCGCAACACTCTTAGGCTATGGTGCTTCAGCCATCAACCCTTACCTCGCTCATGAGAGCATTAAGCAGCTTACCGAGGAGGGAACTTTAAAGAAGGATTACTACGCAGCCTGCAGCGCATATGATGAAGCAATCCTTTCAGGCATCGTAAAGATTGCCTCAAAGATGGGAATTTCGACAATCCAGTCCTATCAGGGTGCAAAGATCTTCGAGGCAGTAGGAATTGACCGCTCAGTAATCGACAGATATTTCACAGGAACGACTTCACCAATCGGCGGAATCACTCTTGAGGATATAGATGAGGACGTTGAATATCGTCATGACAAGGCATTCGATCCACTTGAATTAAGAGAGGATACAACCCTTGATTCGAGCGGCTATCACAAGATGCGTTCAGGAAAAGAGGAGCACCTTTACAATCCTACGACAATCCATCTTCTTCAGAAGTCTACCTGGACAGATGACTATTCACTTTTCAAGGAGTACGAGAAAGAGGTCGAGAGAGAGGACAGCGTAAAGAACCTGCGTGGACTCTTAGACTTCAAGTATCCTAAGAAGGGAATACCTATTTCAGAGGTAGAGCCTGCAAGCTCTATCATGAGAAGATTCAAGACCGGTGCTATGAGCTACGGCTCCATCTCCCGTGAGGCACATGAGACACTTGCCATCGCCATGAACCAGATTCACGGTAAGTCAAATACAGGTGAAGGTGGTGAGGAAGAGGATCGTCTTACAGTTGGCGCTGACGGCCTCAACCGCTGCTCAGCCATAAAGCAGGTAGCGAGCGGCCGATTCGGTGTTACATCAGTATATCTTAACTCCGCTCAGGAGATTCAGATAAAGATGGCTCAGGGCGCTAAGCCTGGTGAGGGCGGACACCTCCCAGGAAAGAAGGTTTATCCTTGGATAGCAAAGACAAGACTTTCAACCCCAGGTGTTTCACTTATTTCGCCACCGCCTCATCACGATATCTACTCTATCGAGGATCTGGCAGAGCTGATTTATGATTTGAAAAATGCTAACGATAAGGCACGAATCTCAGTAAAGCTTGTTTCAGAAGCCGGTGTTGGTACCGTTGCCTGTGGTGTAGCCAAGGCTGGAGCTCAGGTCATCCTGATTTCCGGACACGATGGTGGTACAGGAGCAGCTCCGCTTTCATCAATCCATAACGCTGGTATGCCTTGGGAACTCGGTGTATCTGAGGCTCATCAGACGCTTATCAGAAATGGTCTTCGTGAAAAAGTAATCATCGAGACAGATGGTAAGCTTATGACAGGCCGTGACGTGGCTATAGCCGCTATGCTCGGTGCAGAGGAGTACGGATTTGCTACAGCTCCTCTTATCACAATGGGCTGCGTTATGATGCGTGTCTGCAACAAGGATACCTGCCCTGTAGGAATCGCTACACAGAACCCGCTCTTAAGAAAGCGTTTTGCTGGAAAGCCTGAGTACGTCGTAAACTTCATGAAGTTTATTGCAGAGGACCTTCGTGAGTACATGGCAGCTCTTGGAATCAGAACTATCGACGAGCTCGTTGGTAGAACCGACCTCCTTAAGGTTCGTGAGAACGTTACAGACGGAAAGCATCCTAAGTATGCAAAGGTTGACCTTACGAATATCCTTGATAACCCATTCGTAAAGGAGATGAAGCCGGTTCATTACGATAAGAAAAATGAATACGACTTCAAGCTTGAAGAGACTCTCGATGAGAAGGTACTTTTAAAGAAGCTTCCTCTCGACATCGAGCCTGGCGAAAAGAAGTCTGTAGAGGTCGATGTGAAAAATACTGACCGTGCCTTCGGAACCCTCTTCGGAAGCAGAATTACGAGAAAGTTCAAGGAGTCTCTTCCAGACGATACCTATACAGTTCACTGTAAGGGTGCAGGTGGACAGAGCTTCGGAGCCTTCATTCCTAAGGGACTTACACTTGAGCTCGTAGGCGACTCAAACGACTACTTCGGAAAGGGCTTATCAGGTGGAAAGCTTATAGTTTATCCTCCAAAGGGATCAAAGATTCCTGCAGACGAGAACATCGTAATCGGAAACGTTGCTCTCTATGGTGCTACAAGCGGAAAGGCCTTTATCTCCGGTGTAGCAGGTGAGAGATTCCTTGTCAGAAATTCAGGAGCTACAGCTGTAGTTGAGGGTGTCGGTGATCACGGATGTGAGTACATGACAGGCGGCACAGCAGTTATCCTTGGACGCACAGGAAAGAACTTCGCAGCCGGAATGAGCGGCGGAATCGCATACGTACTTGACGAGGATGCTACACTTTACAAGAGACTGAACCAGACAATGGTAAGTCTTGAACAGGTAACAGACAAGTATGATGTTCAGGAATTAAAGGAGCTTATTGCAGAGCATGTATCAGTCACCGGCTCTGAAAAAGGAAAAGAGATATTCGACCACTTCGCTGAGTACCTGCCAAAATTCAAGAAGGTTGTTCCACACGACTTCAAGAAGATGCAGCAGTCTATAGCATGGATGGAAGAGAAGGGACTGTCATCAGAGGCCGCACAGATGGAGGCATTCAGAGCAGTTACTGGACAGAGCGATGTAAAAGTAAAAAAGGACGACGAATTCGCGCCGTTCTCAGCCTGATGGAAAGGAGAAGTCATGGGAAAGCCAACAGGATTTTTAGATTATAAAAGAGAAGAATCAGAGGCTCTCTCTCCAAAGGAGAGAATCAAGGACTTCCACGAGTTCCATACTCCTCTGTCATACGAGAAACAGCAGCTTCAGGGTGCCAGATGTATGGACTGCGGCGTTCCGTTCTGTCAGTACGGACAGAACATCGCCGGCATGACATCGGGCTGCCCGCTCAATAACCTCGTTCCTGAGTGGAATGACCTGGTTTATCACGGCAACTACGAGCAGGCATACATAAGGCTTCATAAGACCTCTAACTTCCCAGAGTTTACGAGCCGTGTCTGCCCGGCACTCTGCGAGAAGGCCTGCACTAATGGTGTGCATTCTGAGCCAGTATCTACCAAGGAAAATGAGCGTGCGATCATCGAGTACGCCTACGAGCATGGCCTTGCAGCGGCACGTCCTCCAAAGGTACGCACAGGAAAGAAGGTCGCTGTAATAGGAAGCGGTCCTTCAGGACTTGCTGTAGCAGACCAGCTGAATCAGAGAGGCCACTTAGTCACTGTCTATGAAAGACACGATAAGGTCGGTGGACTTCTCAGATACGGCATCCCTAACATGAAGCTCGAGAAGAGCATCATTGATAGAAAAATAAAAGTTATGCAGGATGAGGGTATCACCTTCGTAACCAATGCCGATGTCGGAGCTTCTGTAAAGGCAAATTCTCTTACAAAGGATTATGATGCTGTAGTATTATGCTGCGGTGCGTCTCATCCTAGAGATATAAACGCACCGGGACGTGACGCGAAGGGCATTTATTTTGCCGTGGATTTCCTTACATCAACAACCAAAGCTCTCGATGAAAACGCCATTCCACAGGGAGATTACATTTCTGCCAAGGGAAAGGATGTCATCGTAATCGGCGGTGGTGATACAGGAAATGACTGCGTAGGAACCTGCATGAGACATGGCGCAAAGTCTATCACACAGCTTGAGATGATGCCATGCCCTCCTGTGGAGAGAACTGCTTCAAACAGCTGGCCGGAGTGGCCTAGAATCCTTAAGACTGACTACGGTCAGGAGGAGGCTATCGCAGCTTTCGGACATGATCCGCGTATCTATCAGACCACTGTAAAGGAATACAAGAAGGACAAGAAGGGCGACCTTCATTCAGTAGTTCTCGTATCACTTGAGGCCAAGAAGGACGAGAAGACAGGAAGGATGAACATGGTTCCAATCGAGGGAACCGAAAAAGAAGTTCCTTGCCAGCTCGTTCTTATCGCAGCAGGCTTCTTAGGCTCTGAGAAGTATGTAACAGACGCCTTCAAGGTTTCTCTGGACGGCAGAACAAATGTCGAGGGAAAGAACGGAAGCCATGCTACCTCTGTCAATAAGGTATTTACTGCAGGAGATATGCATACCGGTCAGTCTCTTGTCGTAAAGGCTATAAATGAGGGACGCAGATGTGCCCGTGAGGTTGATGAATTCCTGATGGGATATTCAAATCTCTGATTTAAAAACTATAAAAGCTTTGAATTGGCTGTCACAGGATCTGTCTGTGGCAGCTTTTATTTTTTAAAGAAATGTTTGAGTAAATTATTGTAAAACCTCTTTTTTTTTTTTAATAAATAAGTTATGATATATTAGTTGTTTTTCATATCTATTCAATCAAGGAGTCACGCATTATGAAAGTGTACATCATTGACTACAAGACTGTCGGGGCCGAGGGCGTCCGGGAGATCGAGCAGGGCGTTGATGGAGATGCTGTTTTCTTCGTAACCGGAGATCCCACGAATCTGCCGGTTCAGATCAACAGTATCCTTGACAATGCAGTAAAGGAAAAGGTCAAGCCGGAAGAGAAAAAGCCTGCCCCTTCTGATCAGACTGTTCCTAAGAAAAAAGAAGAGCCTGAAGTGAAAAAAGGAGACAAGGCAGTAAAAATTTCTTCTGAAGTGTTAAAGAAAGCGAGAGCTGCTTTTGCAAAGGCTGAGGATTCTGCCAAAAAGAAGGATGCTCAATCGCAGAAGACGAGCAGCAAAAAAAGCAGTTCAGGCATTTCTGACGAGGTCAAGGCCGAGCTTAAGGAGGCTGTAAAGCCAGCTGGTCTTAAGGCAATTGAGTACGCCAGACTTTATAAGTCTTTCTCCGAGTCAGCTGATAAGAACGAGTACAATATCGCTCTTACCAGGAACTTCAAGATTCAAAAGAAGGCCAATGACATCTACAAGCTCACAAGACCTGTTTTTGAAGCTCACAAGGGAAACTGAAAAGCGAAAATAATCATGATTCTTTAAAAAGAAGGGAATTCAAATGACTGAAAAATTATTTCATCTGAAAGAAAATGGAACAAATGTAAAAACCGAGGTTATGGCCGGTTTTACGACATTCATGACTATGGCGTATATCCTCGCCGTAAACCCTAACATCCTTTCCAATACAGGAATGGATCCTACAGCGATTCTTATCGCCACCTGCCTTGCATCCTGTTTTGGTACTCTCTGCATGGCATTCATGGCTAACTACCCATTCGCACTTGCGCCTGGTATGGGACTCAATGCTTTCTTCGCATTTACAGTTTGTGGAAACATGGGATACAGCTGGCAGGTAGCTCTTGCAGCAGTATTTATCGAGGGTGTAGTCTTTATTATACTTTCTCTTACGAACGTTCGTGAAGCTATTTTTAACGCGATACCATCTACACTAAAGAAGGGTGTTTCAGCAGGTATCGGACTTTTCGTTGCCTTCATAGGTCTGCAGGACGGTAAGCTCGTGGCTAATTCCGATTCTACTTTTGTTACCTATGTAGATTTCAGAGCTAACTGGCATCAGGCTGGTTCATTCGCTCTTCTTGCACTCATCGGACTTATCATTATTTCAATCCTCTACATCAAGGGAATAACAGGAGCAGTTCTTATCGGTATCGTTGTTACCTGGGTTATCGGTATGATTTTCCAGGCATGCGGCATCTATGTACCAGATCCTGCAAACGGCTTCTATTCAGTATTCCCATCAGGAGTATTTACAGATTTCTCTAAGTTCGGAAATACCTTTGGTCAGTGCTTCAAGGGATTTGCTACCATGAACGACAAGGGTGTATTTAACTTTATCGTCGTAGTATTCTCATTCCTGTTTGTTGATATCTTTGATACTATCGGAACCTTAGTTGGCTGCTCTGAGAAGGCTGGCTTCCTCGATAAGGATGGTAAGCTTCCTCACATTAAGGGCGCTCTTCTTGCAGATGCCGTAGCTACTTCAGCTGGTGCTGTTCTTGGTACTTCTACAACTACTACATACGTAGAGTCAGCTTCAGGTGTTGGTGCAGGCGGACGTACAGGTCTTACCTCTGTAACTACAGGACTTATGTTCCTTGTAGCTATGTTCTTCTCACCTGTATTTACAGCAATCCCAGGATTCGCTACTTCACCAGCTCTTGTATTCGTTGGATTCCTGATGCTTTCATCTATTTTGAAGATTGACTTCAACGACTTGAGAGAGGCTATCCCAGCATACTTAGCTGTCATCGCTATGCCGCTTTTCTATAGCATTTCAGAGGGTATCTCAATCGGAATTATCTCTTATGTAATCATCAATACAATCTGCAATACCTTCATGAAGGAGAAGAAAAAGGTTACGGTTCTTATGTATATCCTTGCAGTATTATTCGTACTGAAGTATATATTCATCCCTAGATAATTGTTGACTGGTGCGGCTGGTACAGAAATGAACAGGATTTTTTGTACCGCCGTACTTTTTTATGTATTTTGGAGGAAAAATGAAGCTTAGATCACTTAAGGCAGAGCTGTCGGGTAATACCTATCCGGGCAGAGGAATCGTTGTCGGAAGAAGCAGTGACGGTCGTTTTGCTGTAACAGCGTATTTTATCATGGGCCGTTCGTCAAATTCAAGAAACAGGATTTTTAAGGAGAGTGAGGATGAGGGCATCAGGACTGAGGCCTTTGATCCGAGTAAGCTCGAGGATCCGTCTCTTATCATCTATGCTCCTGTAAGAGTTTTAGGAAACGATACTATCGTTACTAATGGAGATCAGACTGATACGGTTTTTGATGGCTTAAAGAAGGGACTTACCTTTGAGCAGTCACTAAGAAGCCGTCAGTTCGAGCCGGATGAGCCGAACTACACTCCTCGTATTTCTGCTGACATGCACATCGAGAACGGTGATTTTTCCTATCAGATGTCGATCCTCAAGAGCGACCTGATGGATCCGTCCTGCAATGACAGATATACATTCTCATACGATAAGCCGAAGTCAGGCGAGGGCCGATTCATCCATACCTACATGGGCGATGGCAATCCGCTTCCTTCATTCGAGGGTGAGCCGACTCCGGTCGACATCTCTGGTGACATCGATGAATTCACTGACCTCGTATGGACGAACCTTAATGAGGACAATAAGGTTTCGCTGTTTGTCAGATTCATTGATATCGCTACAGGCAAGTATGAGACGAGAATTGTGAATAAGAATAAATAAATATAGAAAGGAAAAGAAATGAAAGAATTCGCTTTAAAATATGGCTGTAACCCGAATCAGAAGCCTTCGAGGATTTATATGGAGGATGGGAGCGAGCTTCCTGTTACTGTGCTTAACGGCCGTCCTGGTTATATCAATTTCCTCGATGCTTTAAATGGCTGGCAGCTCGTTTCTGAGATGAAGAAAGCTACCGGTCTGGCTTCTGCTACATCATTCAAGCATGTATCTCCAGCTGGTGCCGCTACCGGACTTCCACTCTCAGATGTAGAGAGAAAGATTTATTGGGTTGACGACATGGATATGGAGTTTTCTCCTCTGGCAAATGCATATGCGAGAGCAAGAGGCGCTGACCGTATGTCATCCTTCGGTGATTTTATCGCTCTTTCAGATGTCTGCGATGTTCCTACAGCAAAGATTATCAAGAGAGAGGTTTCAGACGGTGTAATCGCTCCTGGATATGAGCCTCGCGCTCTTGAAATCCTTAAGGCTAAGAAGAAGGGCAACTATAATGTGATCCAGATCGATCCTGATTACGTTCCTGCTCAGATAGAAAAGAAGCAGGTTTTTGGTGTCACCTTCGAGCAGGGCAGAAATGAGCTTCACATCGGACCTGACTTTTTCGACAATATCGTAACAAAGAATAAGGACCTTCCTGAGTCTGCAAAGAGAGATCTCGCTATTTCTATGATCACGCTTAAGTACACACAGAGTAACTCTGTCTGCTACGTAAAGAACGGTCAGGCTATCGGTATCGGTGCCGGTCAGCAGTCGAGAATCCACTGCACCAGACTTGCCGGCTCAAAGGCTGACAACTGGTGGCTTCGTCAGTGCCCGAAGGTTCTTGAGCTCCCGTTCAAGGATGACGTTCACAGAGCTGACCGAGACAATGCTATCGACCTCTACATCGGTGATGAGTACGAGGACCTTCTCGCTGACGGTTCATGGCAGAATGTTTTCACTGTAAAGCCGGATGTCTTCACTAAGGAAGAGAAGAGAGCATGGCTTGATAAAAATACCGACGTTACCCTTGGATCGGATGCATTTTTCCCATTCGGTGACAACATCGAGCGCGCGCACAAGTCAGGTGTCAAGTACATCGCTGAGCCAGGCGGCTCAATCCGTGACGACAATGTCATCGCTACCTGCGACAAGTACGGAATGGTGATGTCGTTCACTGGTATTAGGTTGTTCCATCACTAAGATCCCTATGAAAATTTCTATTTACTGTGTCGGAAAAGTAAAAGAAAAATTCTTTCGTGACGCGATAGCCGAATATTCAAAGCGGCTGTCGCGTTACGCGAAGCTTGAGATAGTCGAGGTCAAGGACGAAAAGACTCCTGAGAACGCGTCAGAGGCAGAAGAGACGAAGATTAAGCAGATAGAGGGAGAGCGTCTTCTCGCCAAAATCCCCGATTCTGCCTTCGTCATTGCTCTTGCAATCGAGGGAGAGGAGCTTACCTCTGTAAAGCTTGCCGCAAAAATGGCAGAGCTGGCTCTCTCTGGAAAAAGCCACTTAGCCTTTGTAATCGGAGGTTCTTTAGGTCTATCGGAAGAAGTCATGAAGCGTGCCGACTATTCACTTTCATTTTCACGGATGACCTTCCCGCACCAGCTGATGAGGGTGATCCTCCTAGAACAGATCTACAGGTCATATCGGATAATAAACCACGAACCGTATCACAAATAAAATCAAAAGAGAGTCCATACCGGACTCTTTTTTAGATTACACGAATTTTTACTTAATCAAACTCTGGTTGAGATTTATTTTTCGCTGATTTTCATTCGGAAGTGACAGCCTGCTTTTTTCTATTCGTAAAGCCCGGGCGATGCGCAGAGCCTTTAATTCAGGCTGCAGAAAAGGTACTGCTTCTCCTGCGGCCTTTTCATTTATCGAAAAGAAAAGTGGAAGATTCGAGGAGCTTTTTATGCTGCCAAGCATGGAAAGACCGCCTTTTGAAGCGGAGAGTACCCAGAGATACGGGGCGAAATGAGTGCACCGCAGGGCATTGGCATCATCTTCTGTGATCCCTAGAAGGATATGAATCAGACAGCGACGGATTCTTGAGGCAGTGAGACTTTTATTTTTTAACAAATCCGCGAACTGGCTGAAGCTCACATATTCGGGCAGAAGCTTTTTTATTCTGTCAGAGAAATCCTCGGTTACATCGAAAAATCTGTTGTAGCTGTTAATGGAAAGAAGCTCTAAATGAAGCGGCAGACTAAGGTCATCGTCGAATAAGAGAAGATTATTTACAGAGGCATCCTTTAGAATCTTATATGAAGCTTCAGTCAGCTGAGGGCGGATATCATTAAGCCGTCCAGCCTGAATTGTCTCTCGTATATAGGAGGCGGAAGCATAGCCGTTTTCAGCTGTCATGTCATGGTGACCGGCGCCCTGGCGCTTTACCGGGACGAGTTCAATAGACGGCGCGCACCTGATAATAGCCTTCTGGTACTCGAGAGCGAGGATATTATTCGGTTCCTTCAAAAAATAATCGATTTCATTTTTACAATCTGGAAAGCAGGCTGACAGAGCCTCACCTCTCGCGGCGGGAAAGCTCATCCCAGATTTCAGGCAGCGGTGGAGTTCTTCCTTGAACTGGTCAGGCTCTTCGACTAATACGCAGGCCAGTTCATTCAATAAATTTTCAGATGAAATCCCCTCATATCCGCAGACTATTTTGTCACAGCCGCAGGCAGCTAAGAGTGCCACACCTGACTCGGCGAAGATTTCGGCGCTGGCACAGGAAGGTAATACAGGCATTCCGATGACGAGGTCGGCTCCGGCATCGATTGCAGACTGGGCACGGGAATACCGGTCGATTATCGCAATACCGCCACGCTGGGTGAATTCGTTACCTAAGGCTATGACGACAGAGTCTGCGCCGAGGTTATTTTTCGCATAATCAATTATGTATTTGTGACCAGTGTGCAGAGGGTTGAACTCTGCGACGATTCCAACTCGTGACATCGAAGCTCCATTTCTTATTGAAGAATTTTTACCATAGATGTATAATAAAACAGCTGTGGAATTTTGTCCACTGACATATATGAAAATCAAGGAAGGAATCAAAATGAAGGTTTTAGTAATCAACTGCGGAAGCTCATCACTTAAGTATCAGGTAATCGATTCAGACTCTGAGAAGGTGCTCGCTAAAGGTCTCTGTGAGAGAATCGGAATCGATGGAAGACTCGTATATCAGCCGGCTGGCTCTGACAAAATCAAGACAGATGTCGCAATGCCTACACATAAGGAGGCTGTAAAGCTCGTACTTGATGCTCTTGTAAATCCAGAGAACGGTGTTTTAAAGAGCCTAGATGAGATCGGCGCAGTAGGACACAGAATCGTACATGGCGGCGAGAAATTTACCGAGTCAGCAGTCATCACAGATGAGATGCTTAAGAAGGTTGAGGAGTGCAATGACTTGGCACCGCTTCACAATCCTGCAAATATCATCGGTATCAATGCCTGCAGAGAGCTGATGCCGGGAGTTCCTATGGTTGGAGTTTTTGATACAGCCTTCCATCAGACAATGCCTGCAAAGGCTTATATGTACGCAGTTCCATACGAGTGCTATGAGAAGTACGGTGTTAGACGTTATGGCTTCCACGGTACCTCACACAGCTTCGTAAGCAAGCGTGCAGCAGAGGTAGCAGGAATCGACCTTCATAATTCAAAAATAATCGTAGCTCACTTAGGAAACGGAGCTTCAATCTCAGCTGTATTAAACGGCAAGTCAGTAGATACTTCAATGGGTCTTTCACCACTTGAGGGACTTGTTATGGGAACCCGTTCAGGAGATATCGATCCGACCGCAGTTCAGTTCATCGCAAAGAAGGAAGGACTTGACTTCGACGGTGTTATGAACCTTCTGAACAAGAAGTCAGGTGTCCTTGGAATCTCAGGTGTTTCATCAGACTTCAGAGACCTTCTCGCAGCAGCAGATGAGGGCAATGACAGAGCAAAGCTCGCTGTCGACATGTTCTGCTACAGAGTAGCAAAGTACATCGGAGCTTACACAGCAGCTATGAACGGTGTTGACCTTATCGCTTTCACAGCAGGTGTCGGTGAGAACAACGGCTACGTCAGAGAGCAGATCTGCGAGTACTTAGGCTTCATGGGAGTAGATATCGACAAGAAGGCTAATGAGGTTGCAGGAGAAGAGAAGAAGATTTCTACTGATTCTTCTAAGGTTTTAGTATATGTAATCCCTACAAACGAGGAGCTTGCAATCGCCCGTGAGACAGTAGCTCTCGTTAAATAATTTTTCAGAAATCAGATAGAGCGATTTAGAAGCACTGGCGGTATTATTTGAAAAATATCGCTGGTGCGTTCATTTTTTGAATCAAGGTGATAAGCTATGATACTTGACCTGACAAAGCTCTTGTCCGCTGGTAACGGACAGGAAAAATATACATCGACCTTTGACATGCCCGAGGTGGCCCACTACGGGGAGTCATTTCCTGTAAAAAATGCCGAGCCTTTTGAGCTTACTGTGACAAACGAGTCTGGGAAAAGCCTTACTGTAACAGGAAAAACCAAGGTGACGCTTTCTATTCCCTGTGACAGATGCTTAAAAGAGGTAGCGGTTATTTTTCCAATAGAGATAGATGAGGCGTTTGTGATAGAGGACGAGCAGATCGTGACTGACGCCGATGAGAACGAGGATTTGGCCGATAAGAAAAGCGTCGATGTCGACCGCTTGGTTTACGATCAGATGGAGATGAACTGGCCGGATAAGGTGCTGTGTAAGCCGGATTGCAAGGGACTCTGTCCTGTCTGCGGTCACGACTTAAACGAGGGCGACTGCGGCTGCAACAGAACAGTCTTAGACCCAAGGATGGCGCAGTTTCTCGATGTTTTTAATGACTCGAAAAAGTGATTGACAAACGTGATTTAAAGTTTTATAATGTCTTTTGTTGTGGGCAAATCATGCCTGCGTGTTTTTTTTGAGAATAATACCAAGGAGGTGTAACGTATGTCTATCTGCCCAAAGAACAAGTCTTCCAAAGGAAGAAGAGACAAGAGAAGAGCCAACTGGAAGATGAGCGCTCCTACACTTGTCGCATGCCCTAAGTGCGGTCAGCTTATGATGCCACACAGAGTCTGCAAGAACTGCGGTACTTATAACAAGCGCGAGATTGTTGCTGTTGACTAATACCACAGAGTTGCTATTTGGTTGTGATAAATTCAGGAGTTGCTGGGACTTAAGTCCCGTCGGGATGTACAATAGAATGTTTTTATCATATATACTTAATGATTGAGGTGTAAGATGAGAAAATCAGTTCAGCCTGAGTACTATCAGGCAACAGTTACCTGCAACTGCGGAAA
>ONBW01000014.1 GCA_900316165.1 uncultured Lachnospiraceae bacterium
TATTGAAATCTTTATCAGCAAAAATTTTAGTCATG
This sequence comes from uncultured Lachnospiraceae bacterium, assembly GCA_900316165.1. GTDB lineage: Bacteria > Bacillota > Clostridia > Lachnospirales > Lachnospiraceae > Weimeria. Next base: position 36 of record ONBW01000014.1, read on the forward strand.
AAGCTATCTTATAGGATGGATTTCGAATAGTCAACCGGATTTTTAAAATAGTTCTTGACAAAAACAATATATTTGATACAATTAATTTGTGTAAAATCTATAGTAAAGAAAAAGCCGGAATACAATAATCCAAGGAGCTTCCTGTATAATACAAATATAAGGAATTCCTAGGAAGGAAGGTTGAACCAAAGAATACCTCAATGTAAACTTTCATGAGAAGATGAAAAAGAAGATGGATTAGTGCCAGAGGAACAGAAGCACAGGAAGGCTTGCAAATGAAGCACAGTATTATTTTTGTCTGCCATGGAAATATCTGTCGCAGCGTATCTGCCCAGTATATCATGCAGGATATGGTAGACAGGGAAGGCGTTGCGGATGATTTTTTCATAGATTCAGCTGCGACATCAACAGAGGAAATCGGTAATCCGGTATATCCGCCAATGAAGGCAGTACTTGAAAACAAAGGGATCCCTATCGGAGATCATAGAGCAAGGCAGCTTAGGAAAAGCGATTATGAAAAATATGATCTGATAATCGGAATGGACGAAGAGAACATGTATTATATGAGACTTATCCTTGGTGACGATCCGTGTCATAAGGTGCATTATCTGATGGAATACACGGACACACCGGATGCAAAGATAGAGGATCCCTGGTATACCAGAAGATTTGCGCTGTGTGCAGATCAGATAGAGGAGGGATGCAGGGGATTATTGGAATTTCTTGCTTACTAGTGATCATGCTGAAAATAAAACTGTTGCCTCAGTTTTGCGCTCGTGTTAAAATATCACTTAGGAGCTGAAATCATTCAGCATCAATCTGACAGCATTTATTTGCGGAAAAGCATGAAACGCTACGCGAAAGGAGGAACTTTGATGAAGTATGTATGTAAGGTCTGCGGTTATATCTATGAAGGAGATGAGCCGCCAAAGGAGTGCCCGAAGTGCCACAAGACAGATGTTTTTGTACCGTTGAATGAGAAGAATCCGTATGCCGGGACAAAGACGGAGAAGAACCTTTGGGAGGCCTTTGCGGGTGAGTCGCAGGCGAGAAACAAGTACACTTACTTTGCCTCAGTTGCAAAGAAGGCAGGCTATGAGCAGATTGCCGCTCTGTTTTTAAAGACAGCAGATAACGAGAAGGAGCACGCAAAGCTCTGGTTCAAGGCACTTGGTCTTTTAGGCGATACTCCGGAAAATCTGGAGGCTGCTGCAAACGGCGAGAATTATGAGTGGACCGATATGTATGACCGCATGGCTAAGGATGCGGACGCAGAAGGTTTCCATGATCTGGCAGAGCAGTTCCGCGGTGTTGCTGCGATAGAGAAGACTCATGAGGAACGCTACAGAAAGCTCCTTCAGAACGTTAAGGCACAGGAAGTCTTCAAGAAGAGTGAGGTAAAGGTCTGGGAGTGCAGAAACTGCGGTCACATCGTAGTAGGTACCGAAGCACCGGACATCTGCCCTGTATGCAAGCATCCACAGTCTTATTTCGAGGTACGCGCTGAGAACTATTAAAGTGTATATGAAACCTCCGGAAACGACGGGACTTAGACGTTAAATAATATTTACATGAATGTAGGCTTGCCGAAAGGCAAGCCTTTATTTGAGGTGATTATGGAGCAGATTTTTTTGGAGGTCTTTGATTGAAGTACATTGTGGAGCGGATTTTAGAGCCGGATTATGGCTGTGAGGACAGAGCTGACGACTACGTGGCTATGGACAGAGTAGTTTTAAAAGCTGAAGACGGTCAGGAGATTTCTAAGAAGATTCCCGATAAGGAATTGTATGATAAGGACATAAACGAGGGCGACTGCGTGTATTTTGACAGTAAGAAAAAGATTTTAAAGGCTTAGAGCATGAAAAAAGCAGCGGAGTGCCCATCGCATTCCGCTGCTTTTCGCTGTATAGTCAGGATAAAAAAATCAGATCAGCTTCTCGACTGCTGCGCGCACATCCTTCATATCGGCGGTTGGCTCGAAGCGGGCAATGACATTTCCCTCGCGGTCAATGAGAAATTTGGTGAAATTCCACTTGATCTCGGAGTTATTCTTGTAATCAGGATCGATTTTCTTAAGCATAGTGCTCATAAGAAGAGCCTTTGGTCCCTTGCCGAATCCCTCGAAGGTCTTCTGGCTCTTGAGGTATTTGTACAGGTCAAGCGCATTGGCACCATTGACATCGCTCTTCTTCATCTGGTCGAACTTTGTGTTGTATTTCAAAGTGCAGAATTCGTGGACCTCTTCATCGGTTCCTGGTGTCTGGCCGGCGAACTGGTTGCAAGGTACGTCGAGAATCTCAAGTCCCTTGTCATGGAACTCCTCGTAGATGCTCTCAAGATCCTTATACTGTGGAGTGAAACCGCAGCCTGTGGCAGTGTTTACAACAAGTACAACCTTGCCCTCAAAATCTTTCATCGGTAACTCTGAACCGTCTCTCTTTGTAACTGAAAAATCATAAAAACTACTCATGGCTTGACCTCCTGAAATAAATCCTGCGATAGATTATATACAATTAAATTTTATACAATGTATTATACCAGAAGCATTCTAAATGTCAAGTGCTTTTAAGGGCTAGATAAAAAATAAGAGGTCAAGCGAGACCTCCTATTTTTCAAATGAATATATCAGCTGGAAAAGTGCCAGCAGGATTTTTTATTTGAGTCCGTAAAACAACGGACTCTTATATTTTTCAAAGAAAGTTTAATCGAGTCCGTAAAATGACGGACTCAGTTTTTTATTACATCGAGATATCTGACAGCTGTGAGTTGTCCTCGTCATCCTTTGAACTCGGGAACTTGTAGTCCTTTCCAGGAAGAATGGCGTTTAAGACGATACCGAAGATGGCTGCAAGAGCAAGTCCTGTAAGTGTGATTGAAACTCCACCAATCTCAAATGTAAGACCATTTGAGAATCCAAGGCCGGTTACAAGGATTACAGCTGCTACAATCAGGTTTCTTGACTTGGTCAGGTCGACCTGATTTTCAACGACGTTTCTGACACCGATGGCAGAAATCATACCATAGAGGATGAAGCTTATTCCACCGATTATTGAAGCCGGCAGAGAGCCGATGATTTCAGCGAACTTCGGTGAGAAGCTGAGGATAATGGCGTAGAGAGCCGCAAGTCTGATGACTCTTGGATCATGGACTCTTGAAAGCTCGAGGACACCGGTATTTTCACCGTAGGTCGTGTTTGCAGGACCGCCAATGGCGCCGGCTAAAGCGGTTGCGAGACCGTCACCGATAAGGGTTCTGTGAAGACCTGGATCCTCGATGAAATTCTCACCGACAGTTGCAGAAATGGCTGTGATATCGCCGATGTGCTCCATCATTGTGGCGATGGCGATAGGAGCCATAACGAGGATGGCAGTCAGGTCGAATTTGCAGAGAACGAACGGCTGAACTGAAACGAGCTTTGCTGACGCAGCACTTGAGAAATCAAGGATAGCTGAGCCGTCGGCGTTTGTCATTCCGGCCGCGTTAAATATGATGGCGCAGACATATGAGATCACAACGCCCATCAGGATAGGGATGATTTTGAACATACCCTTGCCCCAGACGTTGAAAATGATGATCACCGCCAGAGCGATCAGCGCTAAAAGCCAGTTGGTTGAAGCGTTTGAGATAGCTGAAGGCGCAAGTGAAAGACCGATGCACATGATCATAGGACCGGTTACGACAGGCGGAAGGAATCTCATAACCTTTGCGACGCCTACGATTTTAATGATCAGAGCCAGTACCAGGTAGAGAAGACCGGCAACCACGATTCCGCCGCAGGCGTAAGGAACCTTTTCGCCCATGGTCATATTCTTGTAGATACCGGTGTTTAGATTTGCAATCGTGGCAAAACCACCGAGGAAAGCGAACGACGAACCAAGGAAAGCCGGAACCTTTCTCTTCGTTATCAGATGGAACAGCAGAGTTCCTACACCTGCTGCGAAAAGTGTGACCTGAACGGAAATGCCCTCTCCCTTGAAATACCCGTTAACTAAAATCGGAACGAGGATCGTCGCCCCGAACATCGCAAACATATGCTGCAGGCCTAGAAGCAGCATTTTCGGCCAGCCCAAAGTTCTGGCATCCTTAATAGCAACTGTTTTTGTGTCCATTTTTTTCCTCTCTGAAAAAATGTGGTGAACCGTCATGCAGACCGGCTCTTTTGTTTATACGAATTCCTGTTAAAGTATAAGTAAATTCGTATAAATATGCAATAGCAATATTGAAAGATCTTTCTTACCCTTTCACCCTATATACAAATGAGGGAGGGGAAATGTTGCAGAAGGCGTTTATTTTTTCATGAAAAAATAAACGCCAATGGAAATCCTGTGTTGAGAAGGGAAATTGTGGCCGGGAAGCGGTTATTTTTCAAAAAAGTGTGAAGAATTTGTGAAATTAGCACTCACCTCTTGACAGTGCTAACAAATCGTAGTATAACTATAGTCGAAGGGTGAGGGAAGAAGGAAAACGAAGAAGATGAAGCAAGGAGTTTCAGAAGAAATGAAGTGCTTCAAATGAAAACAGACGAAGCGATGAACTTCAAAGATTATGAGGTTTGCGCCTGATAGGCTATCAGGTGCCGTACAGAATGGAGGAATGACGTATGTTTATGCCGAGTATTTTTGGAGAAAGTTTATTTGATGATGATTTTGATGACTGGTTTGATTTCAGGATGCCAAAGCTCCCTGATATCGACAAGAATCTCTATGGAAGACATGCTAAGAACATCATGAAGACTGATGTCAAGGAGAACGGCGACAAGTACGAGGTTGCTGTTGATCTTCCTGGATTTGATAAGAACGATGTAAAGGTTGAGCTCAGGGACGGCTATCTGACGATTGGCGCTCAGAAGGCTGTCAATAAAGAGAACAAGGATGAAGGCAAGTACCTGAGAAAAGAGAGATATGAAGGTTCTGTCAGCAGGACATTCTACGTAGGCGAGGATGTTACCGAGAAGGACATCAATGCCAGCTACAAGAACGGTGTTCTGACTCTGGAACTTCCTAAGAAGGACCAGAAGCAGATTGAGGCTGACACCTCTCATATGATTGAGGTTCACTGATACCTCTGTTAATAGAAGTCCACTAATTACAGTTGTTCGTTAATCATAGTTTTCTCCTTTCTAGGGGCGGCGCGAAAGCGCCGCTCTTTTTTTGTTGGAATCTGTCCGTGAGAATTCCTGGAATCTGACATACAGAAAAATAATTTGCTGGGATCTGTCCGTAAAAATCCCAGGAAACTGACATACAGAATTGAAAGAATACAGTTTCTGTACGTAATAACGCCAAGGAAGTTACATACATATTTATAGCTTGCTGGAATCTGTCCGTAAGAATTCCCGGAATCTGACATACAGAATTAAAAGATTACGGTTTCTGTCCGTAATAACGCCAAGGAAGTTACATACATTTTTTAAGCTTGCTGGAATCTGTCCGTAATAATTCCCAGCAGATGACATACAGAAAAAAGATTTGCTGGAATCTGTCCGTAAAAATCCATAACATCTGACATACAGAATTTGAAGAATATGCTTTCTGTCTGTAATAACGCCCAGCAAGTTACATACATTTTTAAAACTTGCTGGAATCTGTCCGTAAAAACCCGCCCAGCAGATGCGATATACCACGCAATTGCTGGGCAGCGGTTATTTTTTCATCAGATGACCTTATGACGAAGCCACGCCCCGCTCATGAAGCGGTGAATATAGATGATGCCGCGGATCGTCCAGTCGGTCATCATACCGATCCAGACAGCCATCGGGCCGAACGAGAAGGCGCGGATCAGAACGGTCGCGAGCACAACCCGGCAGAGCCACATCACAAGTGTCGAAACGACCATCGTAAACTTCACATCGCCCGCCGACCTCATGCCGTATGCCGGAACGAACGCGCAGGTCCAGACAATCGGCTTTATCACAGAAATCCAGCCAAGCATATACATGCTGAGATTCACAGCACCGGTGGACAGCCCGGAAATCAGAAGCACCGGCTTTGCCAGCAGATAAACGGCAGTACAGCTGATGATGATAAGCAACTCGGCGTAAACGGACATTTTTACAATGTAATACTTCGCCTCTTCCTTCCGGCCCGCGCCGATGGTCTGCCCGACGACAGTCATCATCGCGATACCGGTGCCGATGCCGGCAATACCGTTTAGATTTTCAAAAATAACCGTCATCGCCTCAGCTGACATCTGAACGGCAGTAAGTGTCGAAACTGACGACTGAATCGCAAGCTTTCCGAACTGGAACATTCCGTTTTCGATGCCTGAAGGTACACCGATCATCAGGATTCGATTGATCATTTTCAGATCTGGCCTTATTGCGAAATAATTCCTGATGACTATGTCCTGCTTTGGCCTGCGCAGTGACGCGTAGATGACCACGAAACAGAAAATCCTGGAAAACAGCGTAGAAAACGCAGCTCCAGCGACTCCCATTTTAAATCCAAAAATAAGAACTGCGTTTCCTGCGATGTTCAGGCAGTTCGAGATCAGCGAAACTGTCATCGGGTATCTGCTGTTGCCGCCGGCTCTGAAAAATGCCGAGCCAGCCTGGAACAATGCAAAAAATGGAAATGAAAATGACGTGATCAAAAAATAAGAGACAGCGTACTCCATGACCTTCGGATCAGTCTGACCGAAAATCAGATGGAGAAGCGGAACTCTGAGAGTTATGCAGAAAACTGAGATAACAAGGCTTATGGCAAGCACTGTCAGTGCGACCTGCGCAGCAGCCTTGTTTGCATTTTTTCTATCGCCCTGTCCCAAGTACTGTGAGCAGACTATAGTTCCGCCGGTTGCCAACGCTGCGAAGACCTGAATCACGAGCGTATTTATCGAGTCGGCGAGCGAAACAGCCGAAACTGCCGCATCTCCGACCCTCGCGACCATCGTCGTGTCCATCATTCCCATGAACGAGTTCAGCAGCTGCTCAATGATAAGTGGCAGCATAATGGCCCACAGTTTATTTTTTGTAAAAAGCAGATTCCCCCAATCGATTTTTGAGCTGTCGTAAAGCTTTGATTTTATTTTTGAAATCACAATATATATCCTATTTAAGTGCTGGTCTGATTTTTAATCAGATTTATGTAAACGCTTACATAACCATTATACTATGATATTCTCAAATGTCGACGAACATTTTTAAAAACAATCGGTTTACATGGATTTTACATCTCTTCCGGGTACTTCATGCCCCAGTCGTTGCGGCATTTTGTCATGATGTGCATCACGTCTTCGGTGGATGTCAGGTGGGTGATTGCGTCAATTTCCGGCGAAAGTGGTGAAAGCGTGCTGCCGGAATTTTTCATAAGTGTGACCGCCTCTTCCATGTCATTTACTTCATAGAAAAGTGCGTCTGCCGTGCTTCCAAGATCGATTTCCTCTTTGTGGCCGTCATCTGTGTAGGTGATGACAGCTTTCTGGGCGCGCGGATAATCATAGATCTCCACATATCCCTTATCAAATGAAATCGTGCCACGCTTTGGCTGCTTCGCATGCAGTGATAAAATAACCGTCGCCATTTCTCCCTTCGGATTCATCAAGAGAATCGATGCCTGCTCGTCTACTCCGGTAGGTGCGTATTTTACCTGTGAGGTAACCTGGTCCGGCGTTTCGCTCATAAACCATCTGACAAATGAAAGCGCGTAAACACCGATATCGAGCATCGCTCCGCCTGCAAGGTTTTTATTGAAAAAGCGGTTCGCCATGTTGTACTCTTTGTAGCTGCCAAAATTCATCTGGATAAGCCTCAGTTCTCCGAGCTTTCCCGACTCTATGATCTCGTTCAGCTTCTTATATATAGGCATGTGGTAAAGTGTCATCGCCTCGGCTAAGACGACATGATTCTTTTCTGCCAGATCTATTGCCTCAGCCAACTCATCTGAATTCAGTGTGATTGACTTCTCGCAGAGCACATGCTTTCCTGCATTTAAGGCCTTCCTCAGGTATTCTATATGAGTATTGTGCGGCGTGGAAATATAAACGACATCCACGTTTGGATCCTCAAAGATATCATCAGGTTTGTCGTATATTTTTTCAATGCCGTACTCCTCCGCGAACTTCTGCGCCTTCGCGTATGTCCTGTTCCCGACTGAATAAAGCTTTCCACCGTTCTTTTTCATCGCCTCCGCGAGCTCGTGCCCAATAACTCCGACACCCAGAGTCGCCCAATTATATCTAATCGCCATTTTATTTTTCTCTGTTTTTTCTGAAAATCAACCGGTTCCGGGTTCAGTATATTCCTTAAAGCTTGAATTTGTCAATGTGAGGGGAATTTTTACGGACAGATGCCGTCAAGCTTTAAAAATGTATGTAACTTCCTGGGCGTTATTACAGACAGAAACCTTATTCTTAAAATTCTGTATGTCAGAAGTCGGGAATTTTTACGGACAGATTCCAGCAAGTTTTAAAAATGTATGTAACTTGCTGGGCGTTATTACGGACAGAAACTGTATTCCTTTAATTCTGTATGTCAGAAGTCGGGAATTTTTACGGACAGATTCCAGCAAGTTTTAAAAATGTATGTAACTTCTTGGGCGTTATTACAGACAGAAACCATATTCTTCCAATTCTGTATGTCAGTTTCCTGGGATTTTTACGGACAGATCCCAGCAAGTTTTATATATGTATGTAACTTCTTGGGCGTTATTACAGACAGAAACCATGTTCTTCCAATTCTGTATGTCAGTTTCCTGGGATTTTTACGTACAGATTCCAGCAAATCTTTATTCTGTATGTCAACTCACAGAAATTCTTACATACAGTCCCCATATTTTTTCAAATATGTATGTTTATTTATAAGAATTTTTACGGACGGATTTTGCAATTTTCTTAATATGTCTGTAATTCGAATTAAATTTAAAAATATTCAAAAAACTAGTTGCCATATCGTGAGGAACATGGTATAATGTCGCCAACTCATTTTTCTCGAATAGCTGATTATCTCTGCAGACAATTAAATCAAGCTATTTCAGTGGAATGAGTTGAAAGGTTGAATTCACCAGTTGCGGATTTTTTTAGTCGATAATCGAGCGAAAGAAAGGCGACAAATAATTGGAATGGTTTAAGAAAAGAGGGTAAAGCCAGTGAGCATGATTATTGCAGCATGTGGTAACAATTGCTCTGAATGCCCGCGATATGTGAAGCATCCTTATGAAAAAACGGAGGAAGAACTTCTCCATACTGTTGAGTTATGGATGAAAATAGGATACCGCGATCATGTTGTATCTACGGACGAAATAGCCTGTAGCGGGTGTAAGCCGGAGAACTGGTGTAGATATCAGGTGGTGAAATGCTGTGAGGAAAGAGGGATTTCTAACTGTGCTCAGTGTCTTGACTATCCTTGTGAGCGGATGCGGGAGTGCTTTGCCGTAACAAGGTCATTTGAGCCAAAATGCAGAGAAGTGTGTACAGAGCAGGAGTTTGAACAGTTACATAAGGCATTTTTTGAAAAGGAAGAAAATTTGCAGCGATAAAAAACTTAACTAAAAAGAAAGGGGATCATATGACGAGGGAAGAGCTTATCTCATATCTTACATCCAGGAAGAAGTATCTCGAAACAATCATTTTGTCATGCCAGAAAAAACTCGAAAAAGCTCCGGAGGGGCACATTTTAGCATCGCGCTGTCATGGCAAAACGCAGTACTATTTTTACAATAATTACAAAGAAAAACGGACGTATCTAAGTGACATTTTGCTTGCTGGAAGGCTGATTTCCCGGGATTATCATTCTAAGCTGTTAGCTAGTGCCGAAAATGAGCTTCGGGCTATTACCAGATTTTTAGACGGTATTTCGGCAACTCCCATTGAAGAAATTTATCAACGCACACCAACTGCTAAGCGCGAACTCATTGAGCCTCTCTGCGTTGACGATGAGACTTTTGCGCAGCAGTGGGCTTCGGAGAAGTATACTGCTCTCGATATGCAAACTGGCGAAGAATATACGTCTAATGATTCCAAGCATTATAGATCTAAGTCGGAATTATTAATTGCTAATGCTTTGAATGATGCAAGTGTTCCTTTTAGATACGAATGCCAGCTGAACCTGAAAGGCTATGGCACTGTGTACCCGGATTTCACCATTTTGAACAAGCGAACCAGGCAGATTTTCTATCACGAGCATCTTGGGATGATGGAGGACAGTGATTATGCCTATAAAAATCTTCAAAAAATAAACGCTTACCAGAAAAATGGCATAATGCAGGGCAAGCAGCTCATTCTTACCTACGAGAGTGAGAATGTACGTTTTGATTTGAATGTCATAAATAGAATAATTAAAGAGTTCTATTTGTAAGGAATCACAATACTCAGACTTCGTGGCTTTTCTACTGTGAAGTCTGAGTTATTTTTATGATTCCTTACGTACAGATTCCAGCAAGTCTTATTTATGTATGTAACTTCTTGGGCGTTATTACGGACAGAAACGATATTCTTCAAATTCTGTATGTCAGATTCCGGGAATTTTTACGGACAGATTCCATCAAATCTTTTTTCTGTATGTCAGCGGACTGGATTTCTTACGTACAGATTCCGTCAAGTTTTAAATATGTATGTAACTTGTTGGACGTTATTACGGACAGAAACCGTATTTTTCAAATTCTGTATGTCAGTTTCCTGGAATTCTTACGTACAGATTCCAGCAAGCTTTAAAAATGTATGTAACTTGCTGAGCGTTATTACGTACAGAAACCGTATTCTTTTAATTCTGTATGTCAGTTTCCTGGAATTCTTACGTACAGATTCCAACAAGCTTCAATTCTGTATGTCAGTCGACTAGAATTCTTACGGACAGCTCCCCATAAATTAAACCGGGGGCGGCGCAAAGCGCCGCCCCCGGTTCCGTGTTTACTGTGCTTTCTTGATCACCAGCGCATTCGGCAGGAAACGGCCGAGGCTGCTGACACTGGAAGGCTTTGTGATCTGCTCGCCCTTGTAGATCATGATGGCGGAACTACCGCCGTCGAGGTTCATGGCCTGGTAAGCATCGTAGCGGGCGAGAACCTGCTCGCAGTCGGAAACCGTACAGCCAAGAGAATATCCGACCTGGCGGCCATCAACGATAAGCATCATGAAGTCGCCAGAACGGCTCTGACCGATAGCGGTCCTGGGCTGAATGCCCATACCGTAAGTGCCATCGACTACATTCTGACCGTCAACGATCAGAGCAGGATAGAATTCCAACCCCCATTTATAATCAGAAGGATTGATCTGATAGTAGTTACCAACGTACATTTTGTTATCATTTTTGAGGCCGACAAATTTCCAGAAGCTGCGCTCTGGGTCGCCGGTTTCGACACCATCCATAACGCAGGCGCCTCTGATGAGGCCGCCGCTTCCATGACCGCCGGCATCGCGGAATGCGCTGGCGTTGATAACGACTTCTGCGTCGTATCTCTGGGCGTAGACACCAGCAGTTTCGCCGTGCGAGCCGATATACTGAGAGGTCTGGATAGTAACCTGGTCTATATTTTTGACGATAGCAAGCTTCGCCACATAGCCATCGCCCTTGATACCGATGATAATCGTGTTATTTGGGACATCGACAGCAAGAACCTCATCACCTTTGGTGGTAGCAATAGAATAGCTGTTGTCGATGTTGTTTATATCGATGTTATCGTAGCCATTATTCAGATAGTAGCTGTGAGAAGCAAGAAAGTTCTTGAAGGAAGCAGAATTGAGTTCCCAGTATTTTTCGTAGAAAGATTCTTCCTCTGTTTTAGCCTTCTGAGTAGTGGTCGTATCCTTTGTGTTGTCCCAGCTGCTTTGGAGTTTCTTCTGGTAAGCCTCCTGAGCGTCACGCTCCGCCATGACTTCATCGATGATATAGTGTGGAATGAAGTAGGTGGCAAGCCACTTGTGCGAATTCGTGGTCATGGCAGTTTCTATGTAGATAGTCCGCCATTTCTTGATAAACGGGATAGGACTGAAAACAAAAAGCAGGTAGCAGGCAGCAAGTGATGCCAGAATAACGCTTAGGGTGATCTTCAGCTTTTTGTGCTTTTTCTTTCGCTTTCTTTTATTTTTTATACGCTTGTAATTTTCTAATGAATCTGACATGGCAAAAAATGTGCTCAGGCATCAAAAAGTATGGAAGTCTGTTCAATGCCTGATTTGAAAAATAAACTGAAGCACCAGAGAAATCTGAAAGATTTCTCTGATGCAATAATATCAGGGTCACTTAATGACCTGCCCTACAGCTTCAGAAAATTTTCCGGAGCCAATTTCTTAGACATTAAAGCTGTCAACTGTACTGCTGAGATCGCTCGACTGGTTCTTCATGCTCTCGGCAGCGGAAACAACAGTTGCGCTGCTTTCAGTCATGGCCTGGAGATTGTTGTTGATATTCTCGATGCCTTTTGACAGCTGAGCCTGGATCTCATTTATGGTAGCAATAGAATTCGTGATATTTGTGATGCTTGCGGACAGCTCTTCACTGGTGGCACCGAGCGTACCGGAAACATCGTTGTAGTAATGAGCATCCTTTGAATAAGAATCAGCTAAATCAGAGAACTTTCCGTAGTCAGGAATAACAGTAGAGTTGATGAAATTCAGGATTTCGGAACTCTTACTGGAGAGAGCGTTAACACTAGCTAAAACCTTCTCGATGATCTCGTTTACCTGGCTGATCTGAGTATTCGTGCTGCTTGAAAGACTAGAGATCTGCTCTGCAACAACGGCAAAGCCTCTGCCGGCCTCTCCAGCACGGGCAGCTTCAATAGAAGCGTTGAGAGAAAGCAGATTGGTCTGATCAGCGATATCCTTGATGCTCTTGCTGATATTTACAATCTCATTTATGCTCTTGGCACCTTCGATAGCGGCTTCAAGCTCTTTCTGGCTGGTCTCGGTAATGCGGATTGTATTGTCCTTGCTCTGCATAAGTTCTGGGACGATGCTGTCTACTTTTTCAATGATGTCAGTAGCGTTCGTGGCCATCTCAGTAGCCTTTTCAGCCAGATCGTTAACACCGGTCTCGACCTCGCGGCACGCCTCATCGATTGACTGGATCTTTGAAGTCTGCTCGTCGATACTTGCGGCAGTCTCTTCCATCGTAGAAGAAATCTCAGTGATCCCGCCGTTCATATCGCGGATCTGACTGCTCGTATCAGAAACGCTGCTGCCGATGCCCCTCGCTATCTGTGAAGTCTTCTTGATGGTGCCGATAAATCTGGTCTGCATCTGATCTGAGAGGTAGCTGATCTCTTCGGTCTCAGTCTTCATATGAGGCATATCGCCACCGACAACGGCCTGCCTGATGAATGCCATGAATTTTGAAACCGGTTTGAGCTCTTTGCCAACGAGGATATTCATGGTGATGATTATCAGAATTATAGAAACCGTAGCTATGATCAGGGCAAGCGCGATAAGCGTGAACACAGAAACTAAAATCTGGTTAATAGATGAGGAAACACAGAAGGTATAGCTGGAATCCTCAAGCTTGTACGTGGCAAGGAGTCTGGTGCCCTGGTCGGAAGCATAGAATCTGGCGGTCTTTCCGTTCAGCTTGCTGGTAATGCTTGAAGGAGCCTTCTGGGAATCGTCCTTCGGGACAATGACCTTACCGTTCTTGTATTCGCAGACATAGTTGTTTTTGCTGTCAAGAAGGAAAGCATAGGCTCCGTCATTGAAATTGATGCTTTTAAGGACGGTTGTCTGCCTGCTTAGAAGGAAGTCCTCGGCGATAACTCCGGCGATCATTCCTGAACGGTAGGTAACAGGGCTTGAGATCGTGATAAGAAGGTTTCCTGTGGACGCGTCAACATAAGGATCAGAAACAGCGACGTCTTCCTTGGAATTTACCGCGTCCTTGTACCATGAGCGGTCGGTCACGACAAAATCATCAGGAAGCTTTGACTCGTTTCCTGTCATCATAAAGACGGTATTGTCGGCATAAGCGATGTAAAGGTCGCCGATTTCCTCGTCCACATCACCGCTGTATCCGCGGATGACGGTTTTCATTTTATCCTTGTTATAGATCAGGTCATAGGATTCCGCACTCTTCGCGATACCCTTTACAAAGGTCTTCTGGCTTTCGATAAGCGCCTCGAGCTTTGAACCGCTGTAATCCGCCTGCATCTGCAGGTTTTCCTTTATGATGGATGCTTTTGAAATGTTCGATACGCTGGTCAGGATCGTAGCCAGGACAACAATAATGACAACACTTAAAATACTGACGGCCCTCGTCAGCTCATGCTTTATCGTGCGTGTCTTATTACCGGCTGCTTTACCCCTCGTGCTCTTTCTTTTAGTGCTTTTTGGCATTTGGTAACCCCCGAATTCATGTAAAAACAACGGCTGTTTTACTAGATTCATACAAATAATTAACACTTCAATGATACAACATTTCGTTAATTTTGTCTAGAAAATTAAGTTTTTTAAGTGCGCGTTTTGTGGCTTCAACGGTTGACGAGACTGGGGCGGGGTGTTATTATTTTTTCTTGGAAAAAACCTCTGGAGGCGTTTTATTTTTCTTTGAAAAATAAACGCAGTTGCAGTTTGCATGTTTCTTTGAAAAATGACAGCTATTGCAGTTTCAGCATTTCATTGAAAATAACTGTTCTGGAGGTATGAATTAATAATTGACTGTTTTATTGGAGGAAAAAATGAAGTACATCAGTACAGACAAGGCACCACAGGCCATCGGACCTTATTCACAGGGAATTATTGCAGGAAATACAGTTTATCTGTCAGGCCAGATCGGAATTGATCCGGCTGTCGGAAAGGCAGTAGAGGGCATCGAGGCCCAGACCAAGCAGATCTGCAAAAATATCGGAAATCTCTTAAAAGAGGCTGGAACGGACTACGCTCACGTCGTAAAGACGACCTGCTTCCTCGCTGATATCAATGATTTCAAAACTTTTAACGGCATCTATGAGAAGTATTTCATCTCAAAGCCAGCCAGAAGCTGTGTCGCTGTAAAGGACCTGCCAGCCGGAATGCTCTGTGAGATTGAGGTAACGGCGGTTATTGAATAAGAGGTTTTTATGGAATTCTGGGATATTTACGACAAGGATAAAAAGCTTACCGGACGCACGATGAAACGGAATGACTGGACGATGGCGGATGGTGACTATCACCTGACGGTGCTTGGCGTCATCAGACGTCCGGACGGGAAATTCCTGATCACAAAGCGTGTTTCTACAAAAGAATGGGCACCTGGTGCATTTGAGGTATCTGGTGGCGGTGTCCGTGCCGGGGAGACATCCGAAGAGGCAGTCCGTCGTGAGGTCCTCGAAGAGACAGGCCTCGATATTAATAATGCGGTCTCGGGCGGCTATGTCTTTACGTACAGGAGAGACAATCCTGAGGAACGGAACAATTATTTTGTGGACGTTTATGAATTTGTGATGGATGTAAAGGAATCAGATGTCCATCTTCAGGTCGAAGAGACCGATGGTTTTGAATTCGCAGATGCTGCCCAGATCAAGGCACTCGCTGATCAGGGCAAATTCCTGCATTATGACAGCATCAAGCAGGTATTTGCCTGAGTCCATTTACATACAGAAATGAAATTTGCTGGAATCTGTCGGTAATCAGGCAGAGTTACATGCTGCTTGGGAAGATTTTTGAATCTGGAATACCGGCAGACTCCAGTTTTTTAGTCAGGAAATCAAGCATCTCAGTTCTGAGTGGAGCTGGATACGAGGCGAAGCCGCCGTCATTTACAAATGGGTACTGCGTAGCCTCGCTGTAAGGCTCGGCTGCCCGCAGTCTCTTCAAATATTCTTTTGAAATGCGGAAGGTTCCAATACCAAAGTCCCTGACTCCTGTTACATCAATGGTTGATGAAATCTGATCAACCAGCATTCCATAATATTCTTTCCAGTTTTTCACATAGATCATTGGATCAATGCAGAGCCGTACGGTACAATTGTGGTCAATTGCAGACTTTGCCGAACGAAGTCTTTCAGAAAGCGGAGCTGTGTGATGTTCAAATCTGTCGATGATTTCCTGCGGAGAAAGTGTATATGCAATTATAAGATTTGAACCGGATACCTCCGGCGCCCCCTTCGTCCTGATTTCAATTTCGCACTCAGGATGAGAATTGGCGAATTCCGCCCACAGGTGGCAGAAACCGGTCATTTTTTCAAAAGAGAAAAGATCCGTGTCGAACGATACGGACAGGTACATGGTTGAGTCATGCTCTAGTTCAGAGAGTTTCTGCTCGACGGCAGCGAAAACATCCTCGATATTTACAAAAACGACCAGATAACCGCAGTCATACATGCCCTTCAGGAAGCAGTATTCGCAGTCGTAGAGGCAGTTTTTCATCAGCGAGGTGTAGTAGAATTCGCGTCTGCCATAGTCCTGGCACATCGGAGAGCCTTTGTACATAAGCTCGCCCGTGGCCTTCGCGAGAATCAGGGAGCGGTGCGCCATCTGCCAGTGGATGTCCTGCTTTTTCCTGCCGAAGATATCCATATATCTGTCTATATAAAAAATGCCGTTTGCACGGCATTTTTCAAGGATTTCCGCAGTGCGCGGATGCTTTGCAATATCTTTTTCTATGTAAATATGTTCAAAGTTCCACATTAAAAGGTGCTACCCCTCAGCATAACCTCGAATTTTTCGACAGTAATATCGTGAACAGCTTCGCCGTTTATTATTTTGATCAGGCTTTCGCCGGCTTTCATGCCGAGCACAGCCTCGTCGTAGGTCACTGCAGAAATCTGGGGAATGTTACGTGAAAGAATAGGCGCGTCGTAGAAACTGGCTAGTTTTAGCTGGTCGGGAACGGAGATATTTTTCTCATGGCAGATTTTCAGCGCTCTGTCGGCGATGTCATCGTCCATGCAGAAAATGCAGTCGGCGCCGGCCTTCAGCACCTTGTCGATATCATCAGGCATCACGTCATCGCCCTGAGTGTTCATAAAAATCAAGGAATCGTCCACTTCCATGCCATTATCTGAAACGGCCTGCATGAAACCCTGGAGACGCTGAGTCGTAACCATATGCTCTTTCGGTCCGCCAAACAGCGCCGGCTTTTTGACGCCCTTTTTAAGCAAAGTATCCGTCATCTGCCTCGAACCGCCAGAATTGTCATTGTCGATATGAATTACGTCCGAATCCTGTGAGCTGCCGACAACAACGAACGGCACCTGATTCTGGCGAAGATAATCGATACGCTTGTCCTCAAAAAAAGTACGGGTCAGGATAACGCCGTCTGCTTTTCCATTGCGGATGATCCGCTCGAGTTCGTCGATACGGTTTCCGCGCTCAACGGTGATCAGCACGTCGTACCCGCTCTTCTCGGTTTCGGAAACGATACCAACCAGGCAGCGATGGAAAAACGCGAGATTAACATCGGAGTTTTCCTGAGGCGTCACGACGGCAATATTGTAAGTGCGCGACTGTGCGAGCCCCCTCGCCATGACGTTCGGCTTGTAGTCGTGCTCGCGCGCATACTCCATGACTCTTTTTTTAGTCGAATCACTGATCCTGCCTTTGCCCGAAAGGGCTCTCGAAACAGTAGTCTTCGATACCCCAAGCGCCCTGGCAATATCATCGATCGTGATTTTGTCCATTTCCTCTTTCCTTTCTATCAAACCTTCCTTAATCTTCCGCAACCTGATGTGCATTTATTTTTCTTGGAAAAATAACCGCTGCTGCACACAGGTCATTTGAATGCAAAAAAATGGAACGGATGGGGCTCGAACCCATGACAACCAGGTTGTGACCCTGGTGCTCTCCCAGCTGAGCTACCGTTCCAAAAATGGTCACCTGCTGCCGACACATCAGCACGTCAGCCTACGCTATAGAAAAAACTGTTGTCAGCACGGGCACCGCGCGTAACGACACCTTACTCCTCGAACAGGTGGCTAAGACATATATTAATACTTTTTATTTAAAAAATCTATAGTTTTTTATTTGATGGTGCAGGCACAGAAAAATTTGTGGCTCCGCATTATATTTTATCATCTGGAAAGAATGTGCAATCTGCACAAAAACAAAATTGACAAAAAGAGAAATACTAGTTAAAATTACTAAAAAGAGGTGGGCGGTTTGACGGCGTTTTTAGTTGAAATTGAACCATTATTAAAAGTGTTAGCGCTTATTTTTTCAAGGAGGAAATGAGTATGGTCGATTATACTGAAGGTTCGGGGAAGCAATACCACACCGGGCTGGGGCCGGGCGACGTCGGGAAGTACGTGATTCTGCCGGGGGACCCGAAGCGGTGCGAGAAGATCGCGGCTTATTTTGACGAGCCGCATTTTGTGGCGGATAACAGGGAGTTTATGACGTATACGGGTTATCTGGACGGCGAGAAGGTCAGCGTCACGTCGACCGGGATCGGCGGGCCGTCGGCTTCGATAGCGATGGAGGAGCTCGTGCATTGCGGCGCGGATACTTTTGTGAGAGTCGGGACCTGCGGCGGAATGCAGCTGTCGGTCAAGGGCGGCGACCTGGTCATCGCGACCGGCGCCATCCGAATGGAGGGAACGAGCAAGGAGTATGCGCCGATTGAGTTTCCTGCGGTGGCTGATTTTACTGTGACCGCTGCGCTGAAGGCGGCTGCTGACAAGCTTCACGAGTCCTATCACCTGGGTGTGGTTCAGTGCAAGGATGCATTTTTTGGTCAGCACGAGCCTGAAAAAATGCCCGCCGGCTATGACTTGATAAACAAATGGGATGCCTGGCTGCGCCTGGGGACGCTTGCGTCCGAAATGGAGTCGGCTGCGCTTTTCACAGTTGCGGCCGCGCGGGGCGTCAGATGTGGAACCTGCCTTCTGGTGCTTGCAAACCAGGAGCGCGCGAAAAAAGGCCTCGATAACACGCAGGTTCACGACACGGACGGCGCCATCCGCACAGCTGTCGAGGCAATCAGGATTTTGATTCGGGAAGACAAGAAGTAAACGCCCATGTAATTACGGACTGGAGACGGAAAATGAGTCTGAGTCCGTAAATATACAAGAATGATGCGGGAAGGAGAGGACTATGGATAGAGCACAAATCAAAGCGATGCCAAAGGTTGAGCTGCACTGCCACTTGGATGGTTCGTTGTCGCCAGAATTCATGAGCAGCCAGCTGGGAAGAAAAGTGGATAAAAGAGAGCTCTCGGTCTCGATGGACTGTGAGAGTCTGAATGAATATCTGGAGAAGTTTGACTTGCCAATTCAGGTGTTAAGTACAAAAGATGCGGTGCGCGACGGTGTCGTCGACGTGATGCGACAGGCAGCAACAGAAAATGTCAGGTATATCGAGATCCGCTACGACCCAATCTGCCTGTCGGCGGCAAGCAAATCCATGTCGCCTGAGGATGCGGTGCAGGCGTCAATAGATGGCCTTCATATCGGTGAGGAAAAGTATGGCATCCGCGGGAATATTATACTCTGCGCGATGAGACATTTTGACCTGGAGAAGAATCTCAGCACGCTGGCGCTGGCGAAGAAATATCTGGGAAAGGGTGTCTGCGCCCTTGACCTGGCCGGGGCGGAGGCGCTATATCCGACAGCAGGCTTCGAGGAGCTGTTTGCCACTGCAAGAAAAATAAACGTTCCTTTCGTTATTCACGCAGGCGAGGCAGCAGGCCCCGAAAGCGTCAGAGCGGCGCTGGATTTTGGCGCTTCACGAATTGGCCACGGGATAGCAGTTTCAGGACAGAGCGACTTAAAGCGGGAGCTAAAAGAGAAGCAGATCGCGCTTGAGATGTGCCCGACCAGCAACTTCCAAACGAAGGCGGTAAAAAACAAATATCCTCTGCGGGAATTCCTAGACGCAGGACTTGCGGTCACTATAAACACCGACAACCGCACGGTTTCTGACACGACGCTGACAAATGACCTCGAGCTGGCCGCCCGCCTTGCAGACTTAAGCGACTCCGAGCTCATTACTCTTGAAAAAACAGCCGTTGAATCTTCATTTGCAGACGAAGCTACAAAGCAGAGCATTCTTGAAGAGCTGGATGAATTCAGTGAACAGATGTAAGAACATGGAAAAACTACTTGAAGAAAAAACAACAGCCTGGGCTTTTTAACAGAATATGGGAAATAAAGCATAGAAACTTGTAAAAAACAAAAAGAAAGGCATGCTATGTCATCTACATACGAAAAACTTCAAAAATCCTTAGCATCAATCAGGAAAGTTACGGATTTCAAGCCTGAGATCGGGATTACGCTGGGAAGCGGACTTGGTGGACTCGCTGAAAAAATCGACAAAGTCTGCGAGATTTCATACAAGGATATTGAAGGCTTCCCTGTCTCTACAGTTTCGGGGCACGACGGCAGATTCATCTTCGGAACACTTTCAGGAAAAAGGGTCGTAGTCATGAGCGGCCGCGTTCATTTTTACGAGGGGTATAGGATGGAAGAGGTCGTGACACCAGTGCGGATCATGGGCCTGCTCGGCGCGAAGACAGTGCTTCTGACGAATGCAGCCGGCGGCATAAACCTGGATTTCAAGCCGGGTGACCTGATGATGATAACCGACCACATCTCACTTTTTGTGCAGAATCCGCTGCTGGGTCAGAACGCGGACGAGCTGGGGCCGCGCTTCCCGGATATGTCGACGGTTTACGACAGAAGGCTCCAGGAAAAAATCAGGCAGGCAGCCGCAGCCACCGGATTTGACATAAAAGAGGGTGTCTATGTGCAGCTGACCGGGCCGAGCTATGAGACGCCAGCGGAAATCAGGATGCTTCGAAAAATAGGCGCTGACGCAGCAGGCATGAGCACAGTTGTCGAGGCAATCGCCGCAAATCACATGGGACTGCGGGTTGCCGGAATTTCCTGCATCACGAATATGGCAGCAGGCATTTTGGACCAGCCGTTGAATCACGAGGAAGTCAAGGCAACCGCCGACATGGTGAAAGAAAAATTCGAGGAGCTGGTGATGGAATTTATCAAAATTATTGAATAAAAACTGTTCTGGATAATCAGAAAAAGGACCTGAAGCAAAAATTGCCGCAGGTCCTTTTTAAATTCAAAGTTTGGTCGTAAGGATTGAAATGATTATTGGATGCATTTTTAGAATTGAATAAAACAGCTTATCAAGCTCAACGATTAGCTGTCCTCATTTCCCTCTTTCTGCTCTATCAGCTCCTTAAAAACCGGGTAGTAGATCAGAACACACAGGAACACCGGGAGCGAAACTCCGAGCATGACTCCGATAGGCCAAATCGCTGGGAAATTCACGATAAGTACCGGCATGATTACAGTGATGATGATCATGCTGACAGTTCGCGGGAGCTTTGAAAACGCCAGATACAGTGCATTGCGGAAAGCTTCACCGGTTCTGTACACGAACTTCGCGGTCAGAGGGATGACCCACACAAAAATTGCAAGCAGGATAAAAATAAATCCGAAAGTGCAGGCGGTTACAATCGTGCCCAGTGACTTCATCTGATTTGCAGTCCTGAGTTCGAAAACCACAAGCACAGCCAATGCGATATAAATCAGTGCGATAGGAGTAGCGTTCTTGAGGTTCGCCTTGAACTGCTTGAAATAGGTCGAGACGATTTTGCCGTCCTCGTTCGCCACAATCTGCATTACCATATAGTGCAGCGCTGCAAGCGCTGCGCCGCTGGTCACGATAGGTAGACAGCAGAGCAGTGTAAGGAGATTCAGGATAACGAGATTCGCAAATCCCTCCATGAATCTTACAAAAAATCCGTTTTGGTCAAAAAATTTATTCTTCATACCGCTATTTTAAAACAACCCGACACTGCCTGCAATACATTTACGCAAGAATTATTCCACTCTGTCCACCAAGACTCAGTGTACCGCCGGAAATAGACGATTCCCCACCAACTGCAAATAGTGTCTTAGAACCCTTGAAATCTACCGGAACTGAGGCTGGCTTGCTGGAAGTGTTGATTCCAACGAGCACACCGCCGCGCTTGTAGACAAGTACTGAACCCTCAGCATAAACAACCTCGAGATTTGGCTCAGCCTTCAGGTCATCAGTGCTGTGACGAAGAGCCAGTAAAGACTTGATAGTATTCAGAAGAGAATCCTTGTCAGCAAGCTGAGATTCGACATCCGGCGCACCTTCCGAGGTATCCACAGGAAGATAAAGCTTGGAAGGATCAGCATCAGAGAAGCCGTGATTTTTGCCAGGAGTCCACTGCATCGGAGTACGTGAACCGGTTCTGAAGTAGCCACCCTCTTTGGTCGGGATATTCAGGTAATTCATGCCGATTTCGTCGCCGTAGTAGATGAACGGGACGCCAGGCAGGGTGATGAGCATCACATAGAAGAGCTTGAGCTCGTCATCAGTTAAGGTATATTTGGCACGGACAGTATCGTGATTGCAGCTGACCATGCTGATATAGCCGCCGTTTTTGGTGTACTGATACATGTCCAGATATTCGTCGATGAAAGGCTTGATGCTGCCGCCGGCGTCCTTCTTAAAGAAGCTGTGATCCTCAAGATTCGAAGGCTTCTCGTCGGTGCCGTTGAAACCAGGGCCGCCCATCAGCTTCATGTAGCCGATGCCGTGATTTCCGTAGTCGCGGAGAAGAGTGCTGTAGCCGGTACCAGGATTATTTAAGAGGAAGTCCATATGGAAACCAGCAGGAATCGAGATCTTCGGGTCGCTCCACTCAGAAACGAGGGCGCACTCAGGGTATTCGGTGTCGAACATTTTTCTTACATCGGTCCAGATGGCGGAGGTACCGGTCTTCTTCTCGTCGTCATTTTTAACCAGAGAAGCGGCCATGTCGACTCTGAAGCCGTCGCAGCCGTGATCCATCCAGAAACGCATGACGTCCTTCATGGCCTCGCGCGTCGCGATAGCAGCCGGGTCATCAATCGGCTTCTGCCACGGCTCAGTCGGATGCAGGAAACCGTAGTTCAAGGCAGGCTGGCACTTGAAAAAATTAACGACATACGAACCAGATCTCTCAGCCTCGCCAGCGATGAAATTGTAATCACCACTATGCATACCCTCAAAGCAGAAATCAGTCCACGGGTAACGGTCAGTATATTCATTTCTCTCCTGCTTACAGCTCTCCTTAAACCACTCGTGTTCCTCAGAGGTATGTCCCGGAACGAGGTCAAAAAATACGTGCATGCCGCGCTTGTGAGCCTCCTCGAAAAGTCTGAAGGCATCCTCGTTTGTGCCGTAACGCGGAGCGATTTTCTTGTAATCGCGGACATCGTAGCCTGCATCCTTGAAAGGTGAATCGAAACACGGAGTGAGCCACAGAGCATTGCAGCCTAAATCCTTGATATAATCAAGCTTTTCGATGATACCATTCATATCACCAATACCGTCGCCGTTCGTATCGTTGAACGTCTGCGGATAAATCTCATAGAAAACAGCGTCATTTAACCACTTTGGCATTTATTTTTCCTCCAAAAATATAAATCAACACGGTGAAAACCTGACAACCGTCAAATCTCGGCCACTACCACCTGGTACCCGTCGAGTGTGATTGAATCACTATCCGAATTCACAGCCCCAGTATTTGTCAAAAGAACCTTCTTGACAGTACCCAGAAGAGGATAGGTCTTCTTCTCGTTCTGATAGTTCGCGATCACGAGAATCGTTCTGCCGCCATTGCTTCTAGTATAGGCGAAGCAGTTGTGCACGTCCGGCAGATATGGGGAGAAATCTCCATAAACGAAAATCTCGGAATACTCAGGATTTTTTCTGAGCTGGATCAGCTTCTTGTAGAAGTTCAAGACAGAATCCGTGTCAGCCTCCTCGGCAGAGAGATTAATCTCAGTGTAATTCGGGTTCGGCGCAAGCCATGGCTTACCAGTCGTAAAACCAGCATTCGCCTCAGCGTTCCACTGAAACGGGGTGCGCGCATTATCACGGCCGTGCTTTTCGATAAGGTGCAGGGCGTCAGCCTCTGAAAATCCATCAGCGATGGCCACTTTGTAAGCGTCAATCGAAGAGATATCGTCGACCTGATCGATTGACTTGAGCTTAACGTTCTCCATGCCAAGCTCCTGCCCCTGGTAGATCCAAGGCAGCCCCTTCGTAAGAAAATAAAGCGCAGCCAGCATTTTTTTACTGGTCGGCGACTGGTCGCCCTCCGGAATGTAGCGCGAAACACCGCGCGGCTCGTCGTGATTTTCAATCAGATTCGAGACGAAGCCGATGTCGTCGTACTCCTTCTGTCCCTTGAACACGCAGTGCTTGTAATCATCAGGAGTCACGTCCTTAAAGTACTGCCAGCCCCTGTCATCCTGCCCGAAAATCGTCGGCGTAAAATCAAACATACTGGAAAAATAACCGTTCCCGCCGATGAAATCCTTTATCTCGTCATCTCTTAAGTTAAAAACCTCACCAACCGTAAAGGCTTTGTGCGGAGCAAAGCAGCGGTCTCTGAGTTCGCCTAAGAATTCTCCGATACCTCTGGCGTCCTCGAGCTGTCTTGTGGCGCGGACTAATCCATCGTCTCTGTCAGGCGGGTAATTTACGAACGGGCCCTTTTTGATATTTATGATTGCGTCGAGACGGAAACCATCGATACCCTTGTCGAGCCACCAGTTTACCATCCGGTAGATATCCTCGCGCATCTCGGGATTTTCCCAGTTTAAGTCAGGCTGTTTCTTGTGGAACAGATGCAGGTAATAGTAGTCGTCGTGGCCAGGAAGCTTTTCCCAGACAGAGCCGCCGAAGTAGGACCTCCAGTTGCAGAGAGATTTTGGGTCGTTTGTTTTTTCAATGAAAAAATACTTCCCGTATTTCCCCTCAGGATCATCGCATGCTTTTTTAAACCACTCGTGCTCATCGGAGCAGTGGTTTACTACTAGATCCATGATGATGTATTGTCCTCTTTTGTGGGCTTCATCGATAAGCCTGTCCAAATCGTCCATCGTGCCGAAGCGTGGGTCGATAGCATAGTAATCGGCTATATCATAGCCTTCATCTGCGAGTGGGGATACATAGATAGGAGAGAGCCAGATGATGTCTGCTCCCAGTTCCTTTAGATAATCGAGCTTTGAAATGATGCCCGGCAAATCTCCGATGCCGTCACCGTTTGAATCGTAAAAGCTCTTTGGATAGATCTGGTACGCTGTTTTCCCGTGCCACCATTTTTTCTCCATGAATAAACCTGTCCCTTTCATGAAAAATAGTAAGCGCGTTTCCAACCTGCGAATTGTGTTAACCCTACTATTGCATAATTTTTTATGTTTGTCAAAGGAAAAATGAGTCTTTACAATTTTTTTATCAAAGTTTAAGATATAACCAAAAAACTTAACGTGAAGATAAATTTGTAAATAATCAGCCGTAGTTGGATGACGCACAGAAAACGTAACCTGGTGAGCCGTTCACTGCGACAACTGGAAAAAAGAAAAAGGCAGGCAACAGTATGATAACGATAAAAGAAATCGCTTCAACCCTTGGGGTGAGCACTACGACGGTTTCAAATGTAATTCATGGAAAGACGAAGGAAGTCTCTCCGCAGACAGTTGAAAAAGTAAAAGATTATCTGCGCGAAGTGCACTACGTGCCGAATATCAATGCGAGGAACTTAGCACAAAACCGCTCGAAGATAATCGGCGTAGTGCTTATGCTCTACGCGTACAACGATGTGAATATCTTTAAGGATCCGTTCGTATCAGAGCTTATCGGAGCGCTCGAGAGTTCAATCTCGGATGCCGGTTATTTTATGATGCTCTATATATCAGACGATGCGGACCAGGTCATCAACTATATCTCGACATGGAACGTTGACGGGATCGTGATGTTTGCGATAAATGACGAAGCGGGCCTAAAGGTCAGCCGCCATTATAAGAAGCCGATAGTTTTCATAGACAGTTATGTAGAAAATGAACGCAAGAGCAGGAATACGAAGGCACCGTTTGTAAACATCGCGATAAACGATGAAGAGGCAGTGTACGAAGCTGTGCAGTACCTGATCTCCAGAGGCCATAAGAAAATTGCTTTCCTTTCGAGAAATATGATGGGAACAGATAAGCTCAGATACAGAGGATATCTGCGGGCAATGGATGATGCGGGATTTAAGGCTGGTGATGAAGATGCGATCATAGCTCGTTCCAATAACTATGACGAGACAGAGAGCGTATATGAAAAGCTGACGGGTAAAGCTTCCAGATACACTGCTGTTTTCTGCTGTTCAGATACTTCGGCAGTTCTTTTGATAAATGCGTTGGAGAAAAAAGGCATCCATGTACCTGAAGACATATCCATTATAGGTTTTGATGATAATGCTGCGGCTCAGCTGTCAAGACCAGCACTTACTACAATCCGCCAGGATATTAATCTCAAGGGTAAAAAGGCGGTTAAAAGTCTGTTATCCATGATTAATGGAACCGTTTTCACAAGCCAGAACATTGTACTGGGCACTAAGCTGATCGAGCGTGGCTCAGTAAGAGACATTTAATCAAACATTACATTTACGAACCGGTTTTTGGGTAATTTTTCACAAAAAACCGGTTAAATTTTTGTCAATTTTTCACAAAATTACCATTTTCTGTCAAAAAGTCCTTGCTTTTTTGGGACAATCGTGTCATTATACTTACATACTTAAACGCAAAAGTAAAGCGTTTCCAATCAATTGTGTTGTTACTTTTGCGCTAAAAGATGGAACTTTTTCTTCATAGCAAAGATTAGAAGGAGGATTTTTCATGAAGAAACGTATTTTAGCAATCATTCTTACTAGTGCAATGGCATTAAGCCTTGCAGCCTGCGGAAGCAGCAGCTCAGGTTCATCAAGCTCGAAGTCAAGCTCATCAGACAGCTCCAGCTCGAAGTCGGGCGGCAAGACACTTCGCCTCGTAAACGGAAAGATCGAGGTTGACTCACAGCTTAAAGAGCTCGCCAAGAAGTACAAGGAAGAGACAGGTGTTGACGTACAGATCGAGTCCTTAGGCGGTGGCGTTGATATCCAGGGTACTCTGAAGGGTTATTACCAGGCTGATAACATGCCGGACATCTTCGTATGCGGCGGTGCTACAGACTTTGCTAACTGGACAGGAAAGCTTGCAGACTTAAGCGATTCCAAGTGGGTATCAGATACAGACGCTGCTTACACAGACGATGACGGAAAGGTTATCGGATTCCCTTACACAACAGAGGCTATCGGCTTAGCTTATAACGCAGATATCCTTGAGAAGGCCGGAATTGATCCTGCTTCTATCACAGGACCTGATTCTATGAAGAAGGCTTTCGAGACACTTGATTCCAAGAAGTCAGACCTCGGACTTACAGCAGTCGTTGGTTACTGCGCAGAGGCTACAAACCTTTACTGGTCCACAGGTAACCACCTCTTCGGCGTATATGAGGATGAGGGATTAAAGCGTGACGATTCTACATACTTCGATATGCTTTCAAAGGATGGCAGCATCGACACAGACCGTTTCAACGATTACGCAAATATGATCGCACTCTTCAACAAGTATTCAGATCCGGATCTTCTTGTATCAGGTACATATGATCAGCAGATCCAGAACTTCGCAGCTGGTAAGTATGCATTCGTTACACAGGGATCATGGATCGGCGCTACTATGACAAGCGACGACAAGGAGCAGTATGATGCAGCCGGCGACTTCAAGGTTGGTATGATTCCATACGCATTCGAAGAGGGACAGGATACAATCCTTACTAACTCTCCTTCATGGTGGGCAGTATTCCAGAACGATAACACAGACGCAGCCAAGGCATTCCTTGAGTGGTGCGCAGGTGATGAGGGCCAGGATATCCTCGTAAATAAGGCTGGTTTCGTATCTCCATTCAAGTCATGCAGCTACGTGGCAGCAGATCCGTTCGCACAGTGCATCTCAGATTACACTAAGTCAGGAAAGACTTCAGGATGGCATTGGCTCGGAAACAAGGAAGGTCTTGCTCAGAACGCTTTAGGTGTTGTATATCAGGACTTCGCTTCTGGCAACATCAAGGATGCAGCAACCTTCACCAAGACCATCGAGCAGGTTACAAAGCAGTACTATGCATCATAACTGTTTGATGAACAGATTTTAGTTACCTAACGCGGGCGGCGGCTTATGGCCGCTGCCCGTTTCCTTTCTCAGGAGGAAATTCTTATGAAAGATAAATCGATGGGACAGAAAGCTTTATCGATAGCTATTATGGCAGCAGCCCTGCTGCTTATGGTAGCATCTCTTATACTGGATGCCTCAGGCAGCCAGTTCGCGGGCAGGGGACCAATGCTCGTCGTTGGAATCATAGCTTTTCTGTTTGGACTCTATAAATTCCCTACACCGCAGCATCACAGGGCGATAGTTTATATTATTTTCCTATTCCCGCTCTTGTTTACATTCTTTGTAACAGTAATCATCCCTCTGATCCTTGGTATCGGATATTCATTCACAGACTGGACCGGAGTATCAATCACAAAGAACGTTGGATTTGCAAATTACTCTACGATGTTCCATGATCCGGCATTCATTTACTCGATACTTATCACATTTATTTTCGTAGTACTGAACGTCATTCTTATCAACCTCGTAGGTTTCCTGCTCGCGCTTCTCTGCACCTCAGCTATCAGGGGCACAGGATTCTTCAGAGCAGCATACTTCCTTCCGAACCTTATCGGAGGAATCGTACTTGGTTACATCTGGCAGTTCGTTTTCAATAACGTTCTGACAAAGCTTACCAATACCTCAGTATCAGTCCTTTCACAGTCAAAGTCAGCAATGCTTGCCATCGTAATCGTATATATCTGGCAGTACGGCGGCTACATCATGCTGATCTACATCACAGGACTTACCCAGATCCCAAGCGATGTACTTGAGGCAGCAGCAATCGACGGAGCGAACTCAGTTCAGACTCTTTTCAGAATCAAGATCCCGATGATCGCCTCGACAGTTACTATCTGCACCTTCCTTACACTTACATCAGCATTCAAGCAGTTCGATGTCAACATGTCATTGACCAATGGTGCAGGCTCAGTATCGAACTTCATGGGAAGCTACCTGTCGAACGGAACTCAGATGCTTGCCTTAAACATCTACAACACAGCTATCGCAAAGAACAACTACGCAGTAGCACAGGCTAAGGCCGTTCTGTTCTTTATCATCCTCGCCGTTGTATCTCTTATCCAGGTACGTGTATCGAATAAGAAGGAGGTCGAGCTATAATGAAAGTTCAAAAGAAATCAAAGGTCGTAATTCTTACGATCGTAGGAATCATCCTTGCTGTCTACATCCTGTTCCCGTTCTACCTCGTGGTTATGAACTCGTTCAAGAAACAGACAGCCATCGTTGCAAACCCTATTTCGGCTGTTGGTGCATCGTTCTCTCAGTTCGTAACGAACGTTACATCAGTAGCAAATAACTCGAACTTCAACTTCTGGTCAGCATTTGCTACATCAGCAATCATCACGGTCGTATCACTTTTCCTGCTCGCTATCTTCGGAGCTATGGCTGCGTGGGTAATCAGCAGAAACAACAAGAAGAAATGGGCAACAGCTATCTACATGATCTTCATCGCATCGATGATCATCCCATTCCAGGTAGTCATGCTCCCACTTATTTCTACCTTCCGTGATGTAGGAAAATTCATCGGAATCTCAATGCTTCAGTCAATCCCGGGCGCAATCTTCGCTTACTGCGGATTCGGTGGAGCTATGACAGTGTTCATCCTTACAGGATTTATCAAGGGTGTGCCGTATGACCTTGAGGAAGCAGCCGCAATCGATGGCTCTTCACCAGAGGGTACATTTTTCCGTATTATTTTTCCGCTGCTCACACCTGTTATCACAACAGTTACGATCCTCAACGGTATGTGGATCTGGAACGACTACCTCCTTCCGTCCCTTATGCTTGGACAGAATGGAAAAGTAAAAACTCTCCCGGTTGCTGTACAGGCCTTTGTAGGTTCATACGTAAAACAGTGGGATCTGATCCTTACAGCTGCACTGCTTGCAATCCTTCCTATGATAATTGTTTTCCTTTTTGCACAAAAACAGATTATGCATGGTATGGTAGAAGGTGCAGTAAAGGGTTAAAATATCCCTTATGAAGAATTATTTTGACATCGATGGTCCTTTCATGAGAGCTATGAGAGACCTTATGTATCTCGTAGTATTAAACCTCCTGACTCTGCTCTGCTGTGTCCCTGTAGTGACCAGCGGAGCAGCCCTTGCGGCTATGCATTATGTGATGATGCAGATGGTCGAAGGAACGGAGGGGCACATAGCCAGGACATTTTTTAAACAGTTCAAGGCGAATCTTAGGAACGCGACACCTATTGCGCTTATCTACATAGCTGCCGGAGTGCTTTTATTTTTCGAATTTAAAGCAGCAAACCAGGCTGGCTCGAATGAGAAAGTGATAATAGTCTGCATCTATGCGCTTATTTTTATACTGCTCTCACTTTTTGTCTGGGTTTTCCCACTGACTGCGAAGTTCGTCTACAGCACTTCGGGCGCCTTTCACAACGCTCTCTATCTCGCAGTTTCGAAGCTTCCAAGAACCATCGCAATGGACGCTATAACGATTATCGTCCCGATGCTTCTCGTCAATGTACCACAATTGTGGCCATTGGCTGTTTTTGTCGGGATTTCACTTCCATCCTATCTGTGCGTTCTGATCTATTTTCCAGTATTCAAAAAAATAATAAAGGAAAAAGAAGGGGACGATGAGGGTGACAATTAAGGAGTATATATGAGAAAAAGCGGCGTTTTGCTGCCGGTCTTTTCCCTTCCGGGAAAGTATGGCATCGGCTGTTTCTCTAAAGAAGCATACCGTTTCATTGATTTTTTGAAAAAATCAGGTCAGTCCTACTGGCAGATCCTGCCCCTTGGCCCGACCAGCTACGGAGATTCACCTTACCAGTCGTTTTCGACATTTGCCGGGAATCCGTACTTTATAGATCTTGAAAAAATAACCGAAGACGGCCTGCTTTCGAAAGACGAGTGTGACAAAGCAGACCTTGGAAAAATAAACGACGACATTAATTATGGTCTGCTCTATCAGAATCGTTTTTCTCTACTGAGAAAAGCAGCTTCACGCAGCCACTTTGACGAGACAGAAGAGTACAAAAGCTTCTATAATAAGAACAGCTTCTGGCTCGATGACTATGCACTCTTCATGGCGATAAAGGATTTCTACAATGGAAAACCGCTGTGGGAGTGGGAGAAGAGCATCTCTCTTCATGAGGCAGATGCGGTTGCTGAGTGGAGCAAAAAGCTTTCAGACGATATCAGATTCTACTGCTATCTGCAGTTTGAATTTTACCGTGAGTGGAGCTCTCTTAAAAAGTATGCGCACGATTCAGGTATTGATATAATCGGAGATATTCCGATATATGTATCTGCAGACAGTGCTGATTTCTGGGCTCACCGCAGCCTTTTCCAGCTTGATGAGAACGGAGAAGTCGACAGGGTGGCAGGCTGTCCTCCTGACGGATTTTCAGCCGACGGCCAGTACTGGGGCAATCCACTATACCGCTGGGAATACCATAAAAAGACGGATTATAAATGGTGGCGCACGCGTATCGATAAGTGCCTTGAACTCTACGATGTGCTTAGAATCGATCATTTCCGCGGCTTTGACGAGTATTTTTCAATTCCTGCAAAGGATGATAATGCAAGAAACGGCCACTGGGTAAAGGGTCCGGGAATCGATTTGTTCAAAGCCATAAAGGCTGACCATCCTGACGCCAGGATCATTGCTGAGGACTTAGGCTATATGACAGATTCTGTCAGACAGCTCGTCCGCGACACCGGCTTTCCAAATATGAAGGTATTAGAGTTCGCGTTTGATTCACGTGATTCGTCAGGCGCAAATGACTACCTTCCTTATAATTTTAATCACAACTGTGTCGTTTACACCGGCACTCATGATAATGAAACGCTCCGTGGCTGGTTTGATGACATCCTGCCTGAGGAGCAGCAATTGGCAAAGGATTACCTCGATGTGCGCACTGATGACCCATTAGAGGTAGTTGACAAAATGATAATTATGGCGCAGTCCTCTGTCGCCGACCTCTGCGTGATCCCGCTTCAGGATTACTTAGGTCTTGACAACACAGCGCGCATAAACCGTCCGTCTACTATCGGATGCAACTGGAGGTGGAGAGTTAAGAAAGATCAGTTGGATGAAGAACTGTCTGCAAAGATCTACAAGATGACGAAACTTTATGGAAGGCTGTAGCAAAAGATGACGATAAAGGAGATTGCAAAAGAAACCGGATATGGTATCAGCACCGTCTCCCGTGTACTTAACAACACCGGCTCCGTGTCCGCAAAGGCGCGGAAGGAAATTACTGCTGTCATTGAAAAATATCATTTCACGCCGAATGTGAACGCAAAGCACCTGAAAATGCAGGTGAATTTCGGTATCGCTGTGATCGTAAAAGGTATAGAGAATATGCTTTTCCTCGAGCTCACCGAGGCGATTCAGCAGAAGGTCCGCGCGAACGGCTACGAATGCCTGACTTACTATATAGACGAGGATGGTGACGAGATAGCAGAGGCGAGAAAGATTCAGGTGGAGCGCCGGCCGTATGGATTTATTTTTCTTGGAGCTGACGCAAATATCTACCATCGTCGTCTTGAAATAAAGGACTTGAATGTTCCGTGCATTTTGATTACTGATAACTCTGTAACCTTCGGCATCGGAAATCTCTCAAGCATTGGTATAGATGATTCGCTCGCCGCTGCAAATGTTGTCGATTATCTGTATAGGCACGGCCATACAAAAATCGGTATCATTGGCGGAAATCCTGATAAATCCAATCCTTCGAGGATGCGTCTCGAGGGCTGCGAGCTCGCCTTCATAAAGCACGACATTGATTTCGATATCGAAAAGCAGTACAGTGCGTCGCGTTTCTCGCTCGAGGGCGGTTACAAGGCTGCTGAGAACCTTCTTGATAAATTCCCTGATGTGACAGCGATTTTTGCGATGTCGGATATTATGGCAATCGGTGCGATGCGCGCCATCTACAATTCCGGCCGCAAAATCCCAGCTGATATCTCGATTATGGGCTTCGATGGAATCGAGCTCGCGAGATACGTCCACCCGCGACTTACTACAGTAAGGCAGAACGTCGAGCGGATGGCAGAACGTGGAACAGAGATAATGCTCGAATGCATCAAAAATCCAACCGAGGAGATTCACGAGGTCGTGTCATTCTCAATGATAGAGGGGTCAAGTGTGGCGGATATTTCATAAATAAATACCCTCCTAAGGTTTTATATAGGTCCGGATTTGTGCAAGTTGCACAAATCCGGACCTTTATTTTTGTGAACTATTTCTGGCGGATTTTGATTGAATTTTACCGAAATTGGTGATATGATTTGAACAGTCCTGAAGGATTATGAAAGAAACTGAAAGGGGACGGGGACACCCGATAGAAATTGGAGGCAGGTATGCTGACAGAAGAGAGGTTTGCGCGGATCATATCTGCGGTGGACACGAAGGGGTCAGTTACAGTCGCGGAACTCATGAAACTCCTCGGAGCCAGCGAATCGACAGTCAGACGTGACTTGGATGAGCTCGACAGTGAAGGCAGGATTTCGCGGGTCCGTGGCGGGGCCATTTCAAAGACGAAGGGCCTGACCACAAGAGACGATGAGGTCTCAAAGCGCAAGAACCAGAAACGCAAAGAGAAAAACACGATCGGCAGCTACGCCGCATCACTTATCGAGCCGGGCGACTTCGTATATATAGACGCCGGGACGACGACAGAGCAGATGCTCGGATACATCACAGAGCACGATGCGACATACGTGACCAACGCGATAACGCACGCGGCTCAGCTTGCGAATGAAGGCTTTCAGGTCTACATCCTTGGCGGTGAGTTCAAACGTACGACCGAAGCCATCGTCGGAGAAGAGGCCATCAATTCACTGAAGAAGTACAATTTTACGAAGGGCTTCTTCGGAGCGAACGGTATCACGAAGGATGAAGGCTTCACGACACCGGAGCTTAAAGAAGCGATGGTGAAGCGGCAGGCATTCTTGTCCTGCAAAGACAGGTACGTGCTTGCGGATGATTCCAAATTTGGCAAGATTTCCGCGATCAAATTCGCAGACTACGACACCGCGACAATCATCACGGACCGCGTAATGAAGCGCGGATACAAGGGCGCGAAAAATATTAAGGAGGTAACGATCAGATGATTATGACAGTCACGTTCAATCCATCACTCGACTACATCGTCAGTGTGGACGACTTCAGACTGGGACTTGTAAACCGTACATCAAAGGAGCTGCTGCTCCCGGGCGGCAAGGGCCTTAACGTATCGATGGTCCTCAAGAACCTTGGCACAGACAGCACAGCAGTCGGATTTATCGCAGGCTTCACAGGACAGGCGCTTAAAGGCCTGATGGCAGAGAAGGGAGTCGAGACAGACTTCATAGAAGTAAAGGAAGGAATCTCCCGAATCAATGTCAAAATCCGCAGCAACGAGGAGTCCGAGATCAACGGCATGGGACCTGCCATTTCAAAGGAGAACATCGACGAGCTCTACAAAAAGCTTGACCAGCTGAAGGCAGGCGACTTCCTGGTACTTGCCGGCAGCATTCCGGCAGTCATGCCAGAGACGATGTACATGGACATAATGAAGTACTTGGACGGCAGAGGAGTTCACATCGTAGTCGATGCGACAAGAGACCTCTTAAAGGACGTGCTTCCGTACCACCCATTCCTGATAAAGCCGAACAATCACGAGCTTGGCGAGATCTTTGGAGTCGAGCTGGGGACCAAGGAAGAGGTAGTTCCGTACGCCAAGAAGATGCAGGAAATGGGAGCCGTAAACGTCCTGATTTCTATGGCAGGCGAGGGAGCGCTCCTTGTATCAGAAAACGGCGACGTCATCTCCTCGAATCCTCCAAAGGGCAAAGTAAAGAATTCAGTCGGCGCCGGCGATTCGATGGTCGCAGGATTTTTACAAGGCTACATCACAAGCGGCGATTACGAGAAGGCTTTCTACATGGGACTCTGCACAGGAAGCGCGTCAGCATTTTCGGATTACCTTGCTACGAAGGATGAGGTCAAGGGACTCTTAGACCAGCTCGGAAAGGGCGATATCCTATAAACACAGCAAACATCCTGTATGTTTATTTTTACAGGACAAAAATAAAAAACCACAACATAAAGGAGAACACTTATGAGGGTTAGGGATCTGCTTTCACAGGACAGCATTGAGCTGAACGGAAAGGCCTCGAGCAAATCAGATGTCATTAAACAGATGGTTGCTCTGATGGTAAAACAGGGGAACATCCAGGATCGTGAAGCATACGAGAAGGGTGTATTCGCCAGAGAAGAAGAGTCAACAACAGGAATCGGCGACGGAATCGCCATTCCACACTGCAAGTCAGACGCGGTAAAGAAGCCGGGACTTGCAGCAATGGTACTGCCGGACGGAGTAGAGTACGATGCGCTTGACGGAGCGCCGGTGCATATTATTTTTCTTATAGCAGCACCAAACACAGAGGACAACGTCCATCTCGAGGTACTTGCGAGACTTTCAGAGCTTCTGATGGATCCAGACTTTGTCACTTCACTCGAGAACGCCAAGTCAAAGGATGAGTTCCTTTCGATCATCGACAAGGCTGAGAGCGGAAGAGTCGAGCAGGAAGCTCAAAAGGCAGAGGCCGCAAAGACAGAGACAGGCTACGAGGTCCTCGCGGTTACGAGCTGCCCGAACGGAGT
Organism: uncultured Lachnospiraceae bacterium; assembly: GCA_900316165.1. Taxonomy (GTDB): domain Bacteria; phylum Bacillota; class Clostridia; order Lachnospirales; family Lachnospiraceae; genus Weimeria. Next base: position 35,567 of record ONBW01000014.1, read on the forward strand.
TGCGCACACATACATGGCAGCCGAGGCTATCGAGAAAGCCGGCGACAAGCTTGGTATAAAGGTTAAGGTCGAGACCCGCGGTTCTGGCGGAGCAAAGAATGTCCTTACAGATGAAGAGATAGCAAACGCTAAGGGCATTGTAATCGCAGCTGACGCCAAGGTTCCAATCGACAGATTCGATGGCAAGCCGCTTATCCAGGCAAGAGTTGCAGAGGGTATTTCAAAGCCTGAGGAGCTGGTACAGAAGGCAGTCAAGGGCGACGCTCCGATTTATCACGCAGCAGCAGGCGCACAGAAGTCATCCTCATCAAGTGGAGCAAGCGATTCAGTAGGCCACAAGATCTACACCAGCCTGATGGCAGGCGTTGGAGCAATGCTTCCATTCGTTATCGGAGGCGGAATCCTTACAGCAATCGCCTTCCTTATCGATACGATTTTGGGATACGGCGCTACAGGCGGCAGCAACTTCGGTTCGATGGTACCGCTTTCAGCACTCTTTAAGTATGTCGGCGGACTTGCAATGGGACTCATGGTTCCGGTACTTGCAGGATTTATCGCTTACTCAATAGCTGATAAACCGGGACTTGCAGTAGGTTTCCTCGGCGGACTACTTGCATCAAACGGAAACGCAGTCGCAGCAAACTTTGCAAAGATCTGGCCAGACCAGATGGGCGGATTCCAGAAGTTCATCGATAACTTTGCGTTCACTCAGGGCGGAAACACAGTTTCCGGATTCCTCGGAGGTATTGCAGTAGGTTTCCTTGCAGGATACATCGTACTTTGGCTGGAGAGAAAGACCGAGAACCTTCCAAAGGCAGTACAGGGTATCAGATCGATGCTTATCTACCCGGTAGTCGGTATGTTCCTTGTAATGGTGATCATGTGCTTTATCTTCAACCCGATCATCGGACTCATCAACACCGGCCTCTCAGCAATGCTTACAGCCCTTGGTAATTCTGGAATGGTCTGGCTACTTGGCCTCATCCTCGCAGGAATGATGGCTATCGATATGGGCGGCCCTATCAACAAGGCAGCTTACGTATTCGGTACTTTCATGCTGACAACAGCTTCTGAGTATATGTCTCAGGGCGCTTCACAGTCAGATCCAAAGGTTCAGCTTTGCTACATCTCAATGGCAGCAGTTATGATCGGTGGTATGTGCCCGCCTGTTGGTATCGCCATCGCTTCAAAGCTCTTCCCTAAGAAATTCAACGCCACCGAGAAAGAGGGCTTCTGGTCAAACATCGTTATGGGCGCAAGCTTCATCACTGAGGCTGCAATCCCATTCGCTGCAGCAGATCCGGTTCATGTAATCCCGGCTACATTCTGCGGCTCAGCAGTTGCCGGCCTCCTCTCAGCACTCTTCGGATGCACACTGATGGCTCCTCACGGCGGAATCTTCGTATTCGCAACCGTAGGCCACTGGCCACTCTACATCCTCGCATGGCTGATCGGCTCATTCGTAACCGCCATCCTGCTCGGAGTACTCAGAAAGGATTCAAAGCAGGATTGATATCCCTGCAGTTCACACGACAGGCAGACCTTTAAATGCTTAAAGCCAGTGCTGCCGCGGTCATAAGGCAGCCGGAAAAACTGTTGCAGAACACTGTCTTTCTGCTATAATTAGAGGCAAGAGCATTCGTAATATATAAATGGAGGAAATACACAATGAAGGAATTCAAGTACACAATTACAGATCCACAGGGAATTCATGCAAGACCAGCCGGACTTTTCGTAAAGGCAGCCGCAGCATTCCCATGCAAGGTTACCATTTCAAAGGATGGCAAGGAAGCAGACGCAAAGAGAATTCTTGGAGTCATGAGCCTAGGCGTAAAGCAGGGCATGGAGATCACAGTAACCTGTGACGGAGACAAAGAGGACGAGGCAGCTGAAAGCCTCGAGAAATTCCTTAAAGAGAACCTGTAAAAATGACCGACCGGACGGCCCACGCCGCCCGGTTTTTGTGCTCTTATGGGGAAATGCGTAACGGGCAGCAGGCGCAGAATCGCAGCCCCAGAATTTGAGGAGGTACAACGTGCAGAAGGAATACAGCGGAAAGCCGGTCTTTGGCGGCATTGCCATCGGGCGGATCACCATATATAGAAGGAAAGACTCAGTCGTTAAGCGTGAAAAAGTAACCGACGTCGAGGCAGAGGTGCAGAGATATCACAAGGCCAGTGACGAGGCAAAGGAGCAGCTGCAGCAGCTTCATGACAAGGCACTTAAGGAAGTCGGCGAAGCAAACGCAGCCGTATTCGAGGTACACCAGATGATGCTTGATGACCTCGATTACCAGGAGTCCGTAGAGAATATCATCCGCACTCAGAATGTAAACGCAGAGTTCGCAGTAGCAACGACCGGCGATAATTTTTCAGAGATGTTCGCAAATATGGACGATGACTACATGCGCGGCAGGGCAGCCGACGTAAAGGACATCTCAAACCGAGTAGTAGGAATCCTGAGTGGCGCAGGAGCCAGCGGATTTACAGCCACGGAACCGTCGATACTTTTAGCAGATGACCTCGCACCATCAGAGACCGTGCAGCTCGACAAGTCGCTCGTGCTCTCATTTGTCACCAGATTTGGCTCGACCAATTCACACACGGCAATCCTTGCGAGAACGATGAATATCCCAGCGCTGATAGGCGTTGATTTTTCCGAGGATGATGTAGAGGGCCACATGGGAATCGTCGATGGCTACGAGGGCCGCTTCATCATAGATCCGGACGACGAGGTGCTCGCGGAGTATCAGCAGAAAAAGGCAAAGGAAGAGGAAAAACAGCGCCTCCTGCAGGAGCTCAAGGGCAAGCCGAACATCACAAAGGACGGCCACGAGATAAATGTCTATGCAAATATCGGTTCAGTAAAGGATGTCGCAGACGTGCTCGCAAACGACGCCGGCGGAATCGGACTTTTCAGAAGTGAGTTCCTGTACTTAGGCTGCGACGATTATCCGAGCGAGGAGGACCAGTTCAAGGCCTACAAGACAGTCGCCGAGAACATGGCCGGCAAAAAGGTCGTTATCAGAACCCTCGATATTGGCGCCGACAAGCAGGTGGACTACTTCCACCTTGACCACGAGGACAACCCGGCGATGGGATTCAGAGCAATCCGAATCTGCCTGAAGAGACCGGATATTTTTAAAACACAGCTCAGGGCCCTCTACAGAGCCAGCTTCTATGGAAACATCTCGATCATGTTCCCGATGATCATTTCGGTCGACGAAGTGCGAAAAATAAAAGAAATCATCGCAGAGGTCAAGGCTGAGCTTGATGAGGAGCAGCTTCCATATAAGGACTGCGAGATCGGCGTTATGATTGAGACACCGGCAGCCGTCTGGATGTCAGAGGAGCTCGCGAAGGAGGTTGATTTCTTCTCCATCGGAACGAACGACCTGACACAGTACACCCTCGCCTGCGACAGACAGAATCCGAACCTCGAGGATTTTGCGGATACACATCATCCGGCAGTCCTTCGTGAGATCGAGTACACGATAAAGAACGGCCACAAGGGCGGCGCCTGGGTCGGAATCTGCGGAGAACTCGGAGCCGATACCACCCTGACCGAAACCTTCCTTAGGATGGGAGTCGATGAGCTTTCAGTATCACCGTCACGAGTTCTGTCAGTCAGAAACGTAATCAGAAACACCGACCTGTCCAAATAACAAAATGTTTATTTTTTCAGCCGGCTGTGTTAAAATAACACAGTTGGCTTTATTATTATGCGCAGGTCGGCACAGGTCGCGCGCGAACAGGCCGATTTTAGTCACTATTCGATATCATAGAAAGGTTTTTATGGACGTTCCGTTAGAATGTACTAGCAGGATATATCAAAAAGTAGCAGCTCACCATATCAGGCATGGAAAGACTGAGCTCGCGGAGAAAATCGAGGGAGTAGACTCCCTTTTTTCCATACCCGATATTTTGGACAGAAATGAGGTCGACAGGCCTCTGATCGTCACGGGTCCGAAGGTCTCGAAGACCACATTTTTCGAGTCGTTCATCAACGACAGGGAGACGGGCTACGTGGTCTATCACTGGGTCAAAAATGATCCGACAGTCTCGCAGGCTGAGGAGATCGCGCAGTTCTATGACAAAAATGACTGCGACTCGATAATAGCCATCGGCGGCGGCAGCGCGATAGACGCCGCAAAAGCAGCGGCTGCCTGCCTGGCGCGCCCGGGAAAGAGCCTTCTCAAAATGCGGGGCCTTCTCCATGTAAGGCATGACACCCCGTTTTTCATAGCGGTTCCGACCACGGCAGGAACGGGCTCAGAAACCACGTCGACAGCGGTAATAATCGATAACGCAACAGGGCAGAAGTTCGGGATCAAGGATCCGCACCTGATGCCGGACGTAGCGGTTTTGGACCCGTCACTTCTCATCAGCCTTTCACCGGAGGAGACAGCTTACACCGGAATGGACGCGCTGACACACGCGATAGAGGCGTATCTGAACAAGCCATATCATCTCGAGGATACCGAGGAGGACTGTGAGGACGCGGTCGAGTCTATAATGGATGCACTTCCAAAGGCGTATGATGATGGCGAGGACTTACAGGCGAGAGAAGAAATGCTTATCGCCTCGTACACAGCCGGAACAGCAGTAGAAGCGAGCGGCCTTGGTAATGTGCACGCGATTGCGCGCGCCCTCGGATCTGCCATAAACGAGCCACACGGACTCATAAACGCGGTTGCGCTTCCATATGTCCTTAAGGAATATGGCGCAGCCGTGATGCCTGAACTCGCAAAGCTGGCATCGGTCTGTGACATCGAAAAGGATGGCACGCGAGCCGAGAGAGCAGTAGGCTTTATCAAGGCCATCGAGGACATGAACGAGGACATGGAAATCCCGAAACATCTTCCGATAGCACAGAAGGACATCCCGAAAATCGCGGCCTGGGCGTACAAGGAAGCAAACCCATACTACCCGGTACCGGTTATTTTTGACAGGAAGAGATTTGTAAAAATACTGAAGGCCATGTCAGAGAACTGAAAGGCAGGTGACTAATCCATGGAATCAGGAGATCATTATCGAGCGGCATGCAGAAACCAGGTGATTTTTAGATGGAGGATAAGTCACTATGCTGGATATTTACAGGACGGACGATGCTGTCATACACGAGACAGAGCGTTTTGAACCGGGCTGCTGGATAAAGCTTACCGCGCCGACGACAGACGAGTGCGAGCAGGTGGCCGGGGATTTTGATATGGATATTGTCGATGTGCGCGCCGCACTCGATGAAGAGGAGAGCTCACGAATTTCGGTCGAGGACGGCTACACGCTGATCCTCGTAGATATACCTACGGCTGAGGAACGTAACGACCGCCACACATACACGACCATCCCGCTCGGCATTCTGCTGCGGGACGACGTGATCATCACGGTCTGCGGCGAGGAAACCTCGGTCCTTAGGTCATTTATCGACCATCACGTCAAGGAATTTTCTACGAAAAAGCAGATGCGCTTTACGTACCAGATTCTCTACAATACGAGCATGGTCTACCAGTCGCTGCTGCGTACCATTGACAGACAGCGCACTGAAATCGAGGAAAAAGTAAGCGATGACATGGAGGATTCCGACCTGATCGACCTTCATGAGCTCGAGAGCAACCTCGTATATTTTGCGACGTCGCTGCGTGCGAATAATCTCGTTATCGACCGCCTGACTCGCTATTCGAAGATCAAGCAGTACGATGAGGACGAGGAAATTCTTGAGGATGTCATAGTCGAGACAAAGCAGGCTATAGAGATGACTTCTATCTATCGTGACATCATAAACGGAACCCGTGAGTTGATGAGTACCGTTATCAATAACAGGCTGAACGTGGCGATGAAGTACCTGGCTGCTGTCACAATCGTGCTCTCCGTCCCGACTATCATCGGCGGCCTATGGGGCATGAATGTCGACGCCCGCTGGATGCCGTTTTCACATACGCCATTCGGTTTTCTGATCCTGTGTCTTATCACGCTCGCGGCAAGCATCATAACGCTCGCGGTGCTGAAGAAGAGGAAGATGATGTGACCTCAACCGCTTAGTGAATGCGAGCCGAAGGCGAAGCATGAGCTTAGCCGGTTGAGGTCGTCATGCGAGATTAGAATGACCGAGCGAAGCGAAGGTCAGCTCTTAGCGAGCATGACTTCCTTTTAAATATTCTGGAAAAGAGGAAAAAATGAAGATATTGAGCTTCTGTGTTCCGTGTTACAATTCATACACATTCATGAGAAAATGCATCGATTCGCTGCTTCCGGGCGGGGATGATGTAGAAATAATAATTGTTGACGATGGCTCGACGGACAGAACCGGTGAGCTAGCAGATTCGTACGCGCAGGCATATCCGAATATCGTGCGTGCCATCCACCAGGAAAACGGCGGACACGGCGAGGCAGTAAATACCGGCATCCGCGAGGCCACAGGCGTATACTTCAAGGTCGTGGACTCTGACGATTGGGTTGACAGGGATGCGTACATGAAGATTCTGGCGAAGCTTCGTGAATTTGCAAAAATGAAAGATCCGGTCGACATGCATCTGTCGAATTTTGTCTACGAGAAGCTTTCAACAGGACATGAGAGAAGAATGCTTTTATCACCGCTCTTTCCGGAGAACCAGATCATAGGCTGGGACGGCATGAAGCATAATATCAAGGGTTTCTCGATACTGATGCATTCAGTAATATACCGTACGCAGCTCTTGAGAGACTGCGGGCTTAAGCTTCCAAAGCATACATTCTATGTAGATAATCTGTATGTGTATATCCCGCTCGTTCACGTAAAGACGATTTATTATATGAACGTTGAGTTCTACCGCTACTACATCGGCCGCGAGGGCCAGTCGGTGGCCGAGCAGACGATGATAAAGAGAATCGACCAGCAGCTGCGTGTCAATTACATGATGATAGACGCGGTCGATCCGTGGCAGGTAAAGGAGCAGCATCTGCGCAGATACCTGCTCTCTTACTTAGAGACAGTTACAGTGGTTTCGACATCGATAGGTTACCTCTCCGACAATCCGGAGAACTACAAGAAGATTGAGGATCTCTGGCTTTATATAAAAAATCACGACATCCGGACTTACCACCAGCTGCGCTACGGCGCTCTTGGATTTGCGATGCGCTTCAAAGGCAGATTCGGCCGCAGGCTGGGAGTCTTTTTCTACCACCTGTCACAGAAGTTTATTGGGTTTAACTAGCTGACAGTCAGCCGGCAGAAAACCGATGCTATCCGCCAGCCTTGACATGAACCTCAGGCAATGCTGTCAGGGTTTCACCCCGACGGCGACGAACTAAAGAACAGCCAGTGATTCTTGCCGTCGGGGCCTCAGAGTGTAGCATTGCCTGAGAACCATGTCAAGGCCAAGCCCTTACTGGTGGCTTGTGGCAGCCCCCTCCAGCTCCGAATCTAAGAACAGCCAGCTGGTTTTACGGACAGATCCAAGCAAGTTTTAAATCTGTATGTCAAACTGTGGAAAATTTTACGGACAGATCCAGGCAAGTCTTAATTATGTATGTCAAGCGCTGGAAAATCTTACGGACAGATTCCGGCAAGTCTTATTTATGTATGTCAAGCCGTTGAAAATCTTACGTACAGATTCCGGCAAGTCTCATTTATGTATGTAACACAACGGAAAATATTACGGACAGATCCCAGCAAGTCTTATTTATGTATGTAACACAACGGAAAATCTTACGGATAGATTCCAGCAAATCTTATTTCAGTATGTAAATACTGTCGAATAACTACAAAGAATTAAAAATAAAATATGCGTTGACAATGTAGTTAATTCATTATATACTTGAGCTTCAAAAAGCGGAGAAGATTATAAGAAGATTAGGGATACTTATGTGATCTTTATTTGCCGTCATGATCCATTTGGACTTGGATTGCCAGTCTATCTGCTTGACAGGGTTCTATGTCAGACGGGAGATATTAAAAGTGCTGGTGACTATATCATTTATTTAAATGGTGCCTATAAAGGCGATGACGATTATGGCCGATTGATGGCAGATTTCCACCAGGTTAATTACAGAGATATGCATTTTCCAGAGTTGGCTGAAGGAGTAAGATTCTTTAAGGAAGATGAAGGAGGTCGAGAGAATATGTGTGATGCGGTTAAAGAATATGGTAGAGAACAGCGTGAAATTGCAGAAAAAAGTGCAAATGTCAATGCTGTAAAAGTCTTAATGACTAAATTCCAGTTCAGTCTGACGGAAGCTATGAATGAACTCCACATTCAGGGAAAAGCCAGAGAAGCTGTCGAAGAAGAACTCAAGAAAGAAAAAGTTTCATAAGTTTTGGTCAATTATCTGATGTGATAACTATGCCCATGTGATTACCGCTTGCAAATGGAAGTTGCAGGAATGGTGATTCATGGGCTTTTTGTATGCCAGCGCCATCCGTACTTACGTCCAGATCCCGTCAAATCCCATTTCTACCAGTAAAACCCCGGAAACTACGGACGAGCAGCATGAAACTAAACCTTGACAAATTTTTAACAGACTCGTATCATTGAAATAGTTATGAAATCACGGAAGGGCCGTGGTTTAAATAGTTGCATTAGTGATGAAATGGAGGAACAAATGGCTGATTACAAGAATCTGAAAATCGAGCAGGATGGCGCAACAGCAGTACTTTCTATCTGCAGACCAAAGGCACTCAACGCCTTAAACTCAGAGACAATTGACGAGTTAAACGAAGCACTCACAGAGATCGAAGCAAATGACGACATCAAGGTCTTGATCCTTACAGGCGGACCATGCTTTAATAAGAAGCTTGGCGGCGACGATCCATACCGTTCATTCGTAGCAGGCGCAGACATCTCAGAGATGTATGGATTTGATGCACCAGCAGCAAGAAAGTTCGGCATGAAGGCATCAGTACCATTCTTTAAGCTTATGAATATGCGCCAGGTAACCATCGCAGCAGTAAACGGCTTTGCACTTGGCGGCGGCTGTGAGATTTCGATGGCATGCGATATCAGAATCGCATCAGAGAACGCAATCTTCGGACAGCCAGAGTGCGGACTCGGAATCATCCCAGGATTCGGTGGCACCCAGAGACTTGCAAGACTCGTAGGAATGGGCAGAGCAAAAGAGATGATTTTCACCTGCGAGAATATCAAAGCAGACGAAGCATACAGAATCGGCCTTGTAAATAAAGTCGTACCAAAGGAAGAGCTTATGCCGACCTGCAAGGCAATGGCAGAAAAGATCGAGGCAAACGCATCTTACGCCATTTCAGTCGCAAAGGCAGCCATCAACAACGGCTACGATATGGACATCAAGAACGCAGTCGAGCTTGAGGCAAACCTCTTCGGCGTCGTAAACGACACCCACGACAAGAAGGAAGGAATGGGCGCATTCTTGAAGATCGACGGAAAGACCGATAAGAACTTCACAGATTTCTGATTTATTCTTCTTGCGAAAATAAACGGCTCCCGGCGTAAAAACCGGGAGCTTTTTTAATGATATAAAGCAGCTATAGATTTTGAAAGAATGCAAGAAAATCGTTATCAATAGTTTAACAAAATGATGACATTATGATTTTTCTATGGTATAATCCAATCAAGTATTGACCCTATTAT
>ONBW01000067.1 GCA_900316165.1 uncultured Lachnospiraceae bacterium
TATAAGAATAACAGGAAATTAGAAAAATCGAAAGGCCAGAAGCTGTGTTTCATAACCACTTTGATGCCTTTCGAAGAAAGGCACATGTATAATAATGAGGAGCAAAGAAAAAACATCTAAAGCAGGAAAGACGCTCATTGGCCTGATCATAGCTATAGCGATATTATTCTTTGCATTTGCAGCGTTCAATATGAGCAAAACCAGCAGCATCAACAATAAGAACGAAATCACAAGCGTCACTCTGAGAAATGACCTCGTGCAGATGGATGAGATCACACCATATGAATCTGATTACTCCGGAATGGCAACGATCACCAACAGTCGTGAGCTCTGGGGCCACAAGATTCCATTGACAACTCATGAGATTGATGTGATCTATGAAGGCCGTATAAAAGTAAACTACAATCTGTCAGAGCTTGCAGAAAGTGCAACAGCAAATTCTGTAGCCAAAACGATAACTCTCAAATTTCCAAAAACACCAGATACCGACAATATCATAGATAGGATTGAAACAAAGGACCATAATAACATCTTTAACCAGATCAAGTCCAACGAGGTGCCCGATCAGATCAAATCCGAGCAGAAAAAGCAGCTCAAACAGGCCGTTGACCAGGGACTCTATGATAAAGCAGAGGAGCATACAGTTGAAATCGTAACCGAGTTTCTCAAGAAATATGGGGACAAGTATGATGGATATACGGTGAAGGCGGCATCTTAATAAAATTGCTCTGGATGGCAGAGCATCCTTGTCAGATCCCTCTGCAATAAGTTTCTGCATCTCTGCGTCATAGGCAGCTACGTACTTGTTTACGGTGTTCTTGCCAATGCCCAGAACGGCAGCAATCTTACTGTTGCTTTCTCCATCCCTGTGCATCATGATGATTCTCTACTTGTCTACCAATTTAATCACTCTTTCTGGTCCTCCTTATAGTATGATCATCCCCTTGGTCCTATGAACCTGTCACCATTGAGATGCATCATATGATCCGGCTTGTCGGCTATCCAGATCTCTGTCTCCCATGCCAGGTCTGAATAGAATTTTTTAAAGGTGGCATCATCAGGAAAAGCTGTCACATATATCTTGCCGGCGGAGACATTCTGAGTCATATCGGATATCTCAATCAATCTCTGCGGACTTATCGGGCCTGTACTTGTGACCGCTTCTATGAAATACAGCCAGTCTTTGTCCTCCCTGTACAGAACCACATCAGGCATCTTATCGTGAAGCGTGATCTCAAATCCAAGTTTCTCAAGCCTGTCCTTATCCTTGACCAGGTCCTTCTTCGTAGTATCTCCGACATACAGGCATACACATCCTGGCGCAAATCTCGGTGCAAACTGCTCTATGATATTCTTCTGCAGCTCATTATGCTTTCCGGGACTGAAGGAATAGTCCTGACTATTGATATGTACAGGCATCAACTTCATTTTCTTCTTGCTCGCATACTTATCTACAAGTTTCTCATGATAGGCATGATATCTCTGTAGAGTCATCAGCCATTCCGATGCGCCATATGCTCTGATCACATCAAGTGCCTCATTTGTGATACGATACCTGTAGTTAGGACTGTTGGTAGCCTTTACATTATCTTCGATAAGAGCTGCTTCTCTGAACTGATGCATGCAGCTCTTCCTTATCGTCTCACGGGTATTCTCAGCATAGACCTTATCATAATATTCCGATGCGAACTGAAGGACATCATGGATTCTGATCCACTCATTAGTTGCCTGACTCCATTTACTATCCGGCTTAATCCCTGCCAGTGTCAAAAGAGTCAGACATGCCATATCATTTTGCTGCTCTGACGGCATACCGATCTTCTTCAATATCTCCCGTGCTTCATCAATCTTACCCATTGTATGATACTCCCATCATTATAGAATCACATGTCTCCGTAGAGAGGTCATCTGCCTCTATCAGCTGTTCACCGATCTCCTCAATATCTTCAACAGGTGGAACAGGTATGTTGTTGATCTCCGTACTGTTCACCTGTGTACTGCCATTCAGTATCCGATAGAACTTATCAAAAAGCGTGGAATTCAGCAGTGCAAAAATCCCATACGTCAGTGGCAGACTCATCTCCTTTTTGTCAGTCCTGTCCACATAATTAATCTTGTTCTGTGTTCCGATAAAGCGATACTCCGGGAAGTCGTGCGCCAGATATATACCACACTGCAGCCTGCGTTTCTCTTCCTTTGCGGTAAATCTTTTGCAAAATACATAGTTCTTATTCTTCTGTATTAGGCCTGGAACAGAATCCACAATCCAGTCGTACTCTTTGCCTGATGGATTGTGATTCACCCTGCCATTTCTGATATTCTGACTGTAGAAAAGCGGCAATGTATGCTTACCAGGCTCCTTCTTCAGCTCATTCCACTGCCTGAAATCCACAACGATCCCTGTATGCATCTTAAGTCCCTCATCCGGAAGGGTCTTCTGATATTTGTTCACTACCTGAATGACACGCACATCTTCATCGTTCGTAGGCAGGTAGACATAAAGATTGTCACCATTTACTACAGCATCATATGGGACCCCAATGCTTTTGATATCGCCGAAGTCATTATTAGTCTGCGTAGAAGAGATCACGACCTTATCAGGAGTCACATCTGTTTTCTTCACTTTGATGATCATGGTCTCCTGAAGCACACTTTCCTGGCTGAACACCTTATCCCGGCTCACAAACAGATGAATCTGCATCAGTCTGCCATAATAGAGAAAGTAATTTCTGAAAGCTTTGAAATATTCCCCTGAAGTCCAGCTCCTAGGAATGATATAGACCATCTCTGCATCATCCTTCAGGTTAAAAAGCGACATCGCAGCAAATAGGAAATACAGATTAGGAGCGCCATGCACCACTGTAGGCATGGACTCAGCCTCTTCGCTTTTGCGCATAATGCGAAGATATGGCGGATTCCCAATGATCAGATCATATTTTTCAGGATTCTTCTTTGCAAAAAGGGTCCCTTCAAAATCGTTCGACTGACTTAGAATGTAGTTTTCTTCATTTATTTTGTAGTCAATCTTGACAGATGAATTCTGCTTCAGATACTCCAGATTCTCCCTAAGCAATGGCAGGACATCTGAATCATTTTCATAACACACCAGCTGGATATCAGACACCTTGTTCTCAGATACCAGTCTGTCAATAAGAGCAGCCGAAAGTATGCCTGTACCTGCACCCGGATCAAGGGCAGTTACAGTTCCCGACAAATTCTCTGTATCAAAAAGAGACGCCATAAAGGCAGCAGTCTCCCGTGAAGTAAAGAACTGTCCTTTCTTCTTCCGAACAGACTTCGGCATCTCATCCAAGAATTCCGAAGTTCTCCTTAGTATCTGATCCAGCATAATCAATCGCTCCTAAATAAACTACAATTCCTATTATATGTGAGAGGTGATATAAGGTCAAGATAGCCAAATCTCAGAATATATGTTCGTATTAAAATAAAAAATAAGCCCCGCTGAAGTCATCGCCTTCAGCAGGTTTGTATGCTTATCTTCTAACGATATTGATTCTGGTCTTATGTCAAGATTTAATACAAGTTAAAATGAGAAATTTTCCACATTAACTTGCAATTTTTCTCTTCCTTATCATTTGACAATGATATCGCCGTTATCGGCTTCAAGCGTCATGTCCTTTGCGCCGTCGCCTGCTATTAATCCATTTCCCGAGTCGAGAGATCCCTGATAGATTCCGTCGCCTATTCTGATATCTCCGTTTCCTCCGCTCAGATGATATCTGTAAGCCGAGCATCCATCAGAAGGGCTTATTATCAGATCACCGTTTTCACTTGAAAGATCCGAGGTTTCAAAGCTGATCCTTTCCGCGGTGATATCCCCGTTATCTGAGGAAGCCACAAGAGAGGCGCCAAGAATATTTCGCATGACTATATCCCCATTATCTGAGTAAACAGTCAGCTTATCGGCAGACAGAGAAGGTGAAGGAGCTACTGTTATGTCTCCGTTTTCGGCTTTTACCGATATCTCAGAAAGCCTGGCAAGCTTCTTCGGAACCGTCACTGTAAGAAGACCCTTCGGTTTTTTCGCCGAAGAAGGATCAGTGACCACAAGGTTTTTCTTATCAACCTCATATGAAGGGAAGAGTGACTCGTCACCCCGATAGGTAATCGAATATTTTTCACCGGAGCGCACACAAACATCTGCTTCCTTTAAATTTATATCAATGCCGGAAAACGGCCCGGTTTCTTTTCTTATTGACTTATCCCCCTCAGAGTGGTATCCGAAGAAGAAGTCACCGTCCGATACCGTAAGAGACGGAAGCCCAAAACGGCTGAAAATCCCATAGCAGACAGCCGCTATTGTAAGAAGCGTAAGAACAAGTAAAAATACCCTTCTTTTTTTCATTACAGATCTATCTCCTTTCTTTCTCCCTCACAGATTCCGTATCAGATTATAAGCTACAGCTGCGATCGGCCAGATGATCCAGGTGATATCCCATCTGAATGTAAGAAAGCTTATGATCAGATAGACGCAGCTTACTGTCGGCCAGTATACCGGCATGACTGCATCGAGAAACCGATTACCATAATGCACTTTCTTCTGTTCTTTATAGTAATGGCCATCCATCTTCTGACTGCTGTTAAGACCAAGGAGCGTGATATAGCTCTTTTCCCGGCCGGCAGCTGCGACAAGGATCCAAACTGCGATCCCAACCATGAAGAGAAGAATCGTGACTCCGATTCCTGAATTCACTGGATCATCGTCAATGTAATCAAGGACTATAAGAGGGATATAGCAGGAGCAGAACAAGAGTACGGCTATGGTCCGCTGCAGAACGAAAGAGCCGTGAGAGTTCCTCAATCCGTCATTTACCATTCCTGCCGTTGAGTAGTCGATACTGCACGGCATCCGCCTTATAAACGACCACCTGCCCATCCTGAGTGCGCTGTAAGTCAGCAGAGCAACTGCGGCTGCTATTGAACAAAACAGAAATACAAGACCGGCTGTCATCGCACCTTTGGCTGATGATGCATGATATGTCGCTGCCAGGATAGGTCCTGATGAACAGATGATTGCAAGGAAAATCCCGAACCCACGCAGCAATCCGCAGAACGCAGCATCGTAAATATATGAGTGCACCTCGTCCTCAGTTATCTGTCGGATATTATCCGCATACACATTGTCGCTATGAAGGATATGACTGATGCCAAGCGCATCTGACAGCTCTTCTAGATTGCCGAATTCTGCTATTACCTGTGCCACAGCTTCATTATCTGATTTCCCGGCTTCTATAAGCTCCGAATACTTGTCCTCCATCATCTGTCCCAGCTCGCACTTCGCCCTGATCACTTCCTGTGTGTTCGGGAGCCTCGCAAACATCGATTCAAGATAATTATGAATAGTTTCCATTATTAGTCCTTTCTTATGAAATGCTCGATCACGCGTTTAGTAAGTTCCCATTCGCTGCACTTCTCACTATAATACTGTTGTCCCTTTTCTGTAATCCTGTAATATGTCCGCCTCTTGCCATTATCCGCGTATCCGGGAAACGATTCGAGATATCCGTTCTTCTCCATCCGGGTAAATGCGGAATACAAGGTCGTTTCCTTAATGATATAACAGTCATCTGTCATATCCCGGATCCTCTTCGAGATCTCGTAGCCATAGGATGGGGAATCAAGTAGCAGACTCAGAATGATGGTATCATTATACCCTCGGATCACATCACTGCTGATTTCCAATCAATGTCCTCCTTATTATATATTGCCTGTCGTACTACGTCAGTAGTATTACGACTGTCGTAGTATCCTTGCAAAAAATCATACTACATCAGTCGTAGTATGTCAAGTTAATTCTTGTGGTGAAAAAATATGCGCCTTTTCTATAGTCCCTTCTTACTTCTTCCATCCGAAACGCGACAGATCCACTCTCCCATCCTTTACTTCGACTCCTTCTGCACGAAGCCTCTCCTCCTGCTTCTTCTCTCCACCGAATACATAGCGCGCCGCAAGCTCCCCTCTTGCATTAACCACGCGGTGACACGGAATCTGTGCCGGGTCAGGATTCCTGTGCAGTGCGTTTCCTACTGCCCGAGCCATCTTTGCGTCGCCTGCTGCCTCCGCCACCTGAGAGTATGTTGCCACAAAGCCCCTCGGGATCTGTTTCACCGCCTCATAGATCCTTCTGGTCGGGCTGTCTGAAACAGCTTCATAACTTTCCGCTATCATTGCACGGATATCCTCATCCGGAATGCTTCCATCGAGAATGATAGTATTCCAGTGCTCCTTATTCTGGTGATATCCCGGAACCACGGACTCATATCTGTCACGCCAGAAATACAGCCTGTCAGGCGAAGCCTTGACATTCAGACAGACATATCCATTCCTTAAATATGTCCAGAGGAACGCCCTCTCATTCCACCTGTATCTGATAAGCTGCCAGTTGTCGTCATGAAACGGTGCATCCTGATATGTATCAGGAAAAGACAGCCCCGTATCTATTGCCTGCTGCCTTGTTGTGATCATTTGTGCCTCCTTCGTATTACCTGTTTTCATGGCTTTCGTGAGTCTTTTCCACGGGTTCCTTCTGATCGTACTTTTCTGATTTGCTCCACCATATGCAATAATGGGAGAGCGCGGATGGTCTCACCCGGAGTCACTATATTCTTCACTCTGTAAACATAGTCAATATTCAGTGAGCCAGAATTCAGGATCTTCATCTGTGCAGCCTCCCATGCTTAAACAATTCTCATATACCTATTCTATCAGAATGGCAGGTAAAAAAGAAGGAGCTTTGCACTCTTCAATTCCATACAATCCGAGAAAATTATACTTAAATATTTTTAACATTTTATCTTGATAAAACCTATCAGTCATGATATTATTATATTTACCAGGTAACTCATCAGACGGAGTCAACTATATGACCACGTCTGAAACATGGAGGCTTTATGAATACACGCATACTACCTGTTGGCATGCAGGATTTTAAAGATATAAGAACAAAAAATTATTTATATGTAGATAAGACAGAATATGTCTGGAATCTCTCTAACAGCAGCAAGAGCTTCTTCCTGTCCCGTCCAAGGCGTTTCGGTAAGAGCCTCTTCACCTCTACTCTTGAATGCTATTTCAGAGGGAAGAAGGACCTTTTCAAAGGCCTATACCTCTATGATAAGGAAAATGCACGCGGAGAGGACGCATGGACTGAATATCCGGTCATCACGTTCTATCTGTCCAGCGGTGAATTCAAAGCCACCGACGGATTAAGGGATATCCTGAACAATGTCCTTGAAAATGTGATACTAGAGTATGATCTTACCGGTTCCTACGCCATTACCGGAGAGACACTGCCTGTGCGATTCCGTAACGTTTTAATGAATCTTAAGAAGAAGACTGGACAGAATGTGGTTGTACTGGTAGACGAATATGACAAGCCTCTCCTGGAAACAATGTACACAAACCCTGAGCAGGAAGAAATAAACCGTGCTTTATATAAAAGCTTCTTCTCTGCACTGAAAGACATGGACGGGTATCTGCGCTTCGTATTCTTCACAGGTATCACAAAATTCACTAAAGTGTCGATCTTCTCTGATCTGAACCAGTTGAATGATATTTCTCTGGACAACGATTATGCCGGTATATGCGGTATCACCCAGGATGAACTTGAAGGAAATTTCCAGCCTGAAATCAAGGCACTGGCAGAAGAAGAAGACTTAAATTATGATGAATGTCTGGCAGAACTACAGAAAATGTATGATGGATACCATTTTTCCAAAAAAGGAGTAGGTGTATATAATCCATTCAGCCTGTTGAATGCATTCTCCAAGAGAGATTTCGGCACATACTGGTTTGGATCTGGAACTCCTGAGATCCTAATCAAGGAACTGCAGAATTCCGACATATCTCTTGCTCGTATCGGAGAGGGCGTTGAAGCCACATCAGACGAAATTGAGAATTATACTGCCGAAAACGATAACCCAATACCGCTCTTCTACCAGACTGGTTACCTGACTATATGCGGATATGACAAAGAATTCGAGCTGTATTCGCTGAAGTTCCCTAATGATGAGGTGAAATACGGCTTCCTGAATTCACTCGTACCATATGTTCTAGGCAACAGAAATGCCGAGAATCCGGTATCTCTCAGATATATGTTCATGGATCTGAAGAAAGGTAATCCTGAATCCTTTATCAACCGCCTTACTGCTCTGCTCGGCGGGATCTCATACCCTGAAGGAAAGGCTCCTGCATACGAGGGAGAATGGTCACGCCAGCTCTATCTCATCATGAAGCTCATGGGTGCACATGCCAATACGGAAATACACATGGCCACCGGCCGTGCCGACTGCGTAGTAAAGACTCCAGACTATATCTACGTCTTCGAATTCAAGCTCGATAAGCCGATTGATGATGCAATGGCACAGATAGACGATAAGGGATACACAATCCCATACTCTGCCGATTCCAGAAAGCTGTACAAGATTGGTGTAGTATTCTCTTCTGAAAAGAGGAATATATCAGGCTGGAAGATTGCTGAGGCATAAACGACAATGCACCACCTAAATATATTTCCCGGTCAGGCTGTCTTCACATGATTTGATCTCATCCGGTGTTCCTTCGCATACGATCTGTCCGCCTTCGGCTCCGCCGCCAGAGCAGCACTCATCAGGTTGCAAATATTCCTGTCATTATGAAAATAGCCGTAGAATGTCCTTACTGCAGCGTGTGCATCCATTTTCGGCCTCTGAAAATAAATACAGACACAATAAACCGAACGAGTTCCTCCTGCGAAAAAATAAAATAAACCCACACAATCGGCAGCCTGAAATACAACCCTGTAAGCAGAGCCAAAGGCACACCGATCAGCCA
>ONBW01000058.1 GCA_900316165.1 uncultured Lachnospiraceae bacterium
CTCAACAATATCACAACGGCAGGCAGACTGCCATATTTATTTGAGAACTAGATTATGAGACTAACGTTTGCCGTCGCGCAAGCGACTTGGTACAATAGTTTGCATCTGAATCTGAAGTGGGAAGAAATGAATCGTTTTAGTTGGAATCGGTTTTTAAGAAAGGCATTACTATGAGAAAAAAGATTGGTTTTATTGGCGCTGGAAATATGGGAAGTGCGATGATCAAGGGTATCATTGCATACGGACTTGCTTCTAAGGATGAGGTGATTGCTTCCTGTCACACACAGGAAACGAAAGAAAAACTGAGCAGTGAGCTTGGCATCGAGATGACGCTCGATAATAAGGAGGCTGCGGATGCAGAGATTGTATTTTTCGCAGTAAAACCAGCGGTACTTCCGGGCGTCGCAGCTGAGGTAAAGGACGTGCTCAACACAGAGCAGCTTATCATTTCGGTGGCAGCAGGCTTTGACTTAAAGAAGCTTCACGCGATTTTAGGCGATGAGCTTCACATCGTCCGCACTATGCCGAATACTCCTGCAATGGTCGGCGAAGCAATGAGCGCGCTCTGCGCAGACGACAAGGTTTCTGAGGACCAGAAAAAGCAGGCTCTCGAGCTCTTCAACAGCTTTGGCAAGGCAGAATTTGTAGATGAGAAGCTGATTGACGCTGTGACCGGAGTTTCAGGTTCTTCACCGGCTTTCATCTACATTATAATCGAGGCGATGGCAGACGCAGCTGTGGCCGAGGGTATGCCAAGAAAACAGGCGTATATTTTTGCGGCACAGTCAGTTTTAGGCTCTGCGAAGATGGTACTTGAAACTGGCAAGCATCCGGGCGAGCTCAAGGACGCAGTTACATCGCCGGCCGGCACCACTATCGAGGGTGTCGCTGCACTCGAGCGTGACGGAATGCGCGCAGCAATGATCGACGCAGTACGCACAGCGTCGAAAAAGTCGAAAGAGATGCAGTCAAAGAATTAGTGAGATTTATGCCAACATTTTTTGTTGGCAATTGATTGTTTTTGAGTGGCTAACATTTATAAATAAATCATAGTATATGAGCGCGTTTTTCTGCTGAATCATATGAAAACATGGAGGATTATAAAATGTATCTGGCAAATGAAAACCGATATGAGAATATGAAATACAACCGCGTGGGGAAAAGCGGCCTGATGTTCCCAGCTGTGTCACTCGGGTTCTGGCACAATTTCGGTTCAAACGGCAACTATGAGAATATGCGCCAGATGATGCACACAGCCTTTGACTTAGGCATCACGCAGTTTGACCTCGCGAACAACTATGGACCTGAATACGGCAGAGCCGAGATCAATGCCGGCCACCTGCTGCACGAGGATTTCATGCCGTATAGAGATGAGCTCGTGATCACGACGAAGGCAGGCTTTGACATGTGGCCGGGTCCTTACGGAAACTGGGGCAGCAGAAAGTATCTGATAGCAAGCTGCGACCAGTCACTGAAGCGTCTCGGACTCGACTATGTCGACATCTTCTATCATCACAGGCCGGATCCCGACACCCCACTCGAAGAGACGATGGAGGCACTGCTTCAGATAGTACAAAGCGGTAAGGCGCTCTACGCAGGTATCTCGAATTACAACGCCGAGCAGACAGAGGCAGCTTTAAAGATTGCGAAAAAAATCCACCTTCCACTGATAGTAAACCAGCGGTCCTATTCTATTTTTAATAAAAAAATAGAACGCGAAGGCTTAAAGGAAACCACCAAAAAATGTGGTCTCGGGATCATAGCATTCAGTCCGCTCGCACAGGGACTTCTGACTGACAGGTATATAAACGGAATTCCTGCCGACAGCAGGATCGCGCACGACGGCCGCTACCTGCACAAGGAAGATCTCTCAGAAAAGAAGCTTTCTGCGATAAAGCAGCTGAATGAGATTGCTGCCGCCCGCGGACAGTCGCTTGCAGATATGGCACTCTCATGGATTCTCAGAGATGGAAGCGTATGCTCTGTTTTAGTCGGTGCGTCAAAGCCGGAGCAGATTAAGGACAGCGTCCGCTGCATCGAAAATACCAGCTTCTCATCTGAAGAGCTTGAAAAAATAAACGAAATCTCCGGTGAAATCGGGTAAGGGTTAAAAGTCCGCCAAATCATGATATCGTTTTGACACTAATATCATATTATGTCAGGCTTTTGTCCATGAAATCAGTTTTCCGTCAGAGATGCATGGAGAGTCAAGGAGAAGAGAATGGACTTATTTGAATATATGGCGGGGGAGAAGAAAAAGGAGGAGGCGCCGCTTGCTGCGCGGATGAGGCCGCAGACCTTAGATGAGATCGTCGGACAGGAGGACATCATCGGCAAAGACAAGATGCTCTACCGCGCAATCAAGGCAGATAAGCTGTCGTCGGTTATTTTTTACGGGCCGCCGGGAACCGGCAAGACCACTATCGCAAAGGTTATCGCGCACACTACAAGCTCCGAATTCTGCCAGCTGAATGCTACAGTCTCCGGCAAGAAGGATATGGAGGACGTGATTGCAAAGGCAAAGGACGCGCTCGGCATGTACGGAAAGCGCACGATCCTCTTCATCGATGAGATCCACCGTTTCAACAAGGGCCAGCAGGATTATCTGCTGCCATATGTCGAGGACGGGACGATAATCCTTATCGGCGCGACGACGGAGAACCCGTATTTCGAGGTGAATGGAGCTCTGCTGTCGAGATCGATTATTTTTGAACTGCACCCGCTCAGTTTTGAGAACATCAAAACTCTTCTGAAGCGCGCACTCACAGACTCTGACAGGGGCCTTGGCAAATTAAACGTTAAAGCCGACGAGGACGCAATTGATTTTCTTGCGGACGTGGCAAATGGTGACGCCAGAAAGGCCTTAAATGCCTTGGAGCTTGCGGCTTTAACCACAGCGCCGGACAGCACCGGTGTGATTCATATCGATATGGATGTTGCCTCCGAGTGCATTCAGAAGCGGGTTATCGGCTACGATAAAAACGGCGATAATCACTATGACACGATTTCGGCGTTTATAAAGAGCATGCGCGGCTCTGACCCGGATGCGGCTGTCTATTATTTAGCAAAAATGCTGACTGCCGGCGAGGACATCAAATTCATCGCGAGACGAATCATGATCTGCGCGTCTGAGGATGTCGGAAATGCTGATCCGATGGCTATGGTTGTTGCAGCGGCCGCGGCCTCCGAGGTCGAGAGAGTCGGTCTTCCGGAAAGCCAGCTGATACTTTCGCAGGCGGCTATTTATGTGGCCTGCGCGCCGAAGTCTAACAGCGCTACAAACGCGATTTACAAGGCGATGGATGTAGTAAAGAATACGATGACTGACGCAGAGCCTGCCTATCTTCAGGACGCCCACTACGGCGGAGCCGCGAAGCTCGGCCACGGTATTGGGTACAAATATCCCCATGATTTTCCTGGACACTATGTGAAGCAGCAGTACCTGCCAGACTCAGTCGAGGGAACCGTCTTCTACGAACCATCAGATCAGGGCAAAGAGATCGAGATCAAAAAACGTCTCGACAGCCTTAAATAGACACAAAAATACCGCCTGCTGCAGGCGGCATTTTTTATTCTCTTACATCAAGTATCATCAGTGCTGTCTGCAGCTGTAGACGGCATTTGAAATCAGACAGATCCATTCCGGTCAGCTCACGGATCTTATTCAGCCTGTAATTTATAGTATTGCGGTGCACGAAAAGAATGTCGGCTGTTTCCTGGACGCTGCCGTTGTGCTCTAAGTAGGTGCGGAGGATTTTTACAGTATCCATGTTATTTTTCTTATCGTAATCTATCAGCGGCTGAATCGAGTTTTCTATATAATCATTGAGGATTTCATCGTCGGAAACATTCATCAGAATCTTGTAGACGCCCATGTCCTCATAATAGATATCATCGGCCGGTACCTTTCCCCTGATCTGAAGCTTCTGTACGGCAGCGGCCTGATTATAGCTCTTGTAGAGGCAGCGGATGCTTTTGGTTATTTTGCCGACACCGATGACGGCGTTCTGCGAATCCGGAATCAGCTTCAGGTATCTCTTCACATCGTCGACAAAGTCGTGCAGCTCCTGCCTGTTATAGTTGCCTGTAACCAGAGTAAAGTGGCCGTTAAATACAAATATACAGTAGTTTTTCCATTTGCGCTCAAGGGCCTGGGAGAGGATTCGGATTATCTTATCGGACTCCACATCGGAAACAGAATGTCCCTGATTGAGATCTAAAAGGATGACGGTGTATCTCCAGGACGGATCATAGCCGTGAGTCCTGAGAGAAATCATGTAAAGCTCCTCCTGGCTGTGGAAGGAAATGGCGTTTTCAAAGGTGGCAGCGATCTCCACCTGATTCCGGTCCTCTCTGTTTATAGTGTAGGTAAAGATCCTGAGCATCTCAGCCAGATGAACCTTCCATGGCACCTCGAACAGAGGCATATCGACAGAGTTGCAGTAATCGATTACACTCTCTGGAACGGATTCGATATAGGGTCCGATATTTAAAAGGACTGCGGAGGCTTTATTTTTCTTAAGGGCCTTTACGTAAGAAAGCATCTCATCAGCTGACTTGATGCCTATTCCTGTACATAGCGCGATCTCGTAGCCGTTTAAAAACGAGGTCGCCGGGATCGACTCGACGAGCTGGCACCAGGTAACCTGCTGGTCCATACCATTCTCGCCGGCCAGAAGCGTAATGTCCAAATGCCTGACCTGTTCAATAAGCCGCTTTACTGTAACGATCATTTCTATCACCCTTTCATAACCAAAACAGGGCACTTGCTTTTATTTTTTAAAGAATATATTAGCACTTTAAGGGCGCGGAGTCTAATAAAAACAGGAACAAGGTTTGTATGGATTACGGTTATTTTTTAAGGGATGTGCTCCAGCACAAACGAATTTGGATTCCGACACATTGTTTTGTGCTCGCCTGAAAACTATAATTCAAACCATCAAAAGGAAATTGAATTCAATCATTGATAAGCTCTGATAGACAGAGAGCCGGAGACGTCCGGATGGTGGATTTTATTTTTGGAGGTGGCCTAAGATGACTAAGGAAGCAGAAGAAATTAGAGACAAGCAGAAAGAATACGTACTTCAGTCCTGGAATAAGCAGAAGGATTTAAATCCTATCCCTATCAAATACGCGGAAGGCATTTACGTATATGATTACGACGGAAACCGTTACGCTGATATGTCTTCAATGCATGTTAACTCAAATGTAGGATATGGAAATAAAGAAATAAATGAAGCTATCACCGAGAAGCTCAAGAGATACGCTTTCATCAGTGAGGCCTATGGTGATAAGGAACGTGCCGACCTGGCAGAGCTTATAATCAGCCTGATGCCGGATAACATGGGAAAGGTTTTCTTCACAAATGCCGGTGCTGATGCGAATGAGAACGCTATAAAGATTGCCAGGATGTACACCGGAAGAAATAAGATCTTCGGACGTTATCGTTCTTATCACGGTTCAAGCTTTGGAGCCGGAAACCTTTCAGGTGAGCCTAGAAGATTCGCTCTTGAGCCTGGTATCCCGGGATTCGTTCACTTCCGTGATCCTTATCGTTATCGTGATAATCTCCCATTTACAGAAGAGGAATACACAGCATATTCACTCAGACTTCTTGAGGACCAGATAAACTTCGAGGGACCTGATAATATCGCAGCCATCATTATGGAGACCATCACAGGTACAAACGGAATCATCATTCCTCCTAAGGGATATCTTCCAGGAGTCAGAAAGCTCTGCGACAAGTACGGAATCCTGATGGTTTGTGATGAGGTTATGGCAGGCTGGTGCAGAACAGGAAAAATGTTCGCTTTCCAGAACTTTGACGTAAAGCCTGATATCGTAACCTTTGCAAAGGGCGTTACCTGCGGATATGTTCCAATGGGCGGCGTTGTCGTATCAAAGGAGATCGCTTCCTACTTCGATGACCATGTTCTTTCATGTGGACTTACCTATAACGGTCATCCTCTTGCAGCAGCAGCCGGAGTTGCCTGCGTTAAGTATTATCTCGATAATAACATCGCTGATCATGTATGCCAGGTCGGCAAGGTATTAGGAGACATTCTTGAGGATATGAAGAAGAGACATCATTGTGTAGGTGATGTCAGATACATCGGTCTCTTCTCAGCAATCGAGTTCGTAATGGATAAGGAGACCAGAGAGCCGCTCGTTCCGTTCGGAAAGGATCCTGAGGGCAAGATGAAGAAGATCCTCGCGCTTCTGAAGGAGAGAAGGTTCATGACATTCGGCCATGAAAATATGGTCCTTATCTGCCCGCCTCTTATCATCACAGCCGACCAGATTCGCGAGGAGATGGCAAAGATGGAAGAGGTTCTGACTATCGTAGACCAGACAATGCTTTGATAAGCATTGCATATGACAGAAAGGAGAGGTGTTATGGCATATTTTAAAATCGCTTCTAACGTATATACAGGAGAGTCGGCATTAGATGACGCGTCCGAGATAATCAAGTCATTTGGAGACAAGGCTTTGATCGTTACAGGAAAGCACGTAGGCAAATCCCCTATGATGGAGGAGCTCAAGAGATTCCTGGTAAAAAACGATATTTCCTATACAGTTTATGATGGAATCACCTCAGAGCCTACCGTACCGATGCTTGACGAGGGCGCAGAGATATATCGTAAGGAAGGCTGTTCATTCGTCATCGGTCTTGGCGGAGGAAGTCCTCTCGATTCTGCGAAGGGTATAGCAGCCATGGCAGAAAAGGAGGGAAAGATCTCCGATTTCGCCGGAAAGGAAATCACAGGCAGCCATCCTCCGGTTGTCTGCATTCCTACCACGGCAGGAACAGGATCCGAGACGACACAGTTTATCGCAATAAGCGATCCTGTCACAGATGTAAAGATGCTTCTTCGGGGCATTTCGATGATACCTGAGGTAGCAATCCTGAATCCCGCATATACAGTCGATATGACAAAGAGCATTACGAGCTCGACAGGACTCGATGCCCTGACACACGCGGTTGAGGCTTACACTTCAAAGAAAGCAACACCACTGACTGACCCATATGCGGCCGCAGCGGTAAAGGCCATCCTCGAGTATCTGCCAAAGGCATATAACGAGGGATATGACATAGAGAACAGAGAAAAAATGATGGTCGCAGCCTTCCAGGCAGGTGTCTGCATCAGTAACTCGAGCGTAACTCTTGTACATGGAATGAGCCGCCCGATTGGAGCACTGTTTCACGTACCACATGGACTAAGCAACGCGATGCTTCTCAATGTCTGCCTGACATTCGCGGCAGAGGGAGCTCCTGAGAGATTCGGAGAACTCGCAAGGGCCGTAGGAGCTGCAGCTGAATCGGATGATGATGTGACAGCCTCAAAGAAGCTTCTTGAAAAAATAAATGAGGTCGTAAAGATCTGCGAGGTCCCGACACTCTGGGAATACGGAGTAGACCACGACAAGTTCGAGGCCGCTATCGATAAGATGTCCGAGGACGCGGTTGCTTCAGGAAGCCCTGGAAATACCAGAAGACCTGTAAGCGTAGATGACTGTAAGATGCTTTACAGAAAGCTTCTTTAAGAAGTCTTTAGGGAGAAAAATTTAGTTAATAACAACGCAGCAAGGGTGCTGAAAAAGGGTACCCCTTCTGCGCTGTTTTTTTGTAACAAATGGTAACACAGAAAGACGAGGTGCAATTATGAGTAGAATGAAGAAATTTAAAAGATTTGTATCAGCAGCAGCGGCGGTGATCTTCGCACTTGGAACCATCACAGGCTGCGGAAGCACCAGCAGCTCAGAGAGCTCATCAGCGTCTGCATCAGCAGGAAATTATGACAACCACTATTGTGAGAATGGAAAGCCGAGCGCCTTCCTGACAGAGCTTAGAAAGAGAGGAGTTATCTATGTAGGCTCCTCAGGTGACAGCTTCTCATATATCGATAAGGATACAAATGAATACTCAGGTATTGACGCCGTTATCCTTAAGGAAGCAGCAAAGAGACTTGGAATCCCGAAGGTAGAGATGAAGCTTATGAACTTCTCAGAACTCATCGTAAACCTGAATGAGAACAACATCGATATCATTGCCGATGGTATGTACAGCAACACCGATGTATCCGCAGAGAGAGCAAAGCAGATCTACTTCGGAGATACCTGGTATAAGCAGGGCGGAACTCTTGTAGTACCGGAGGACAGTAAGATAAACAGTGTCGATGACTTTGATCCGAAGTCAACAGTCGTCGGATATACAGAAGGAACTATCTGGCAGCCTGTAGTTCAGAAGTGGCAGGATGACGGACTTATCAAGGAAGCAAGAGCTACAGGAGATCAGTCATCATCACTTACAGCAATGCAGTATGGAAAAATAGACGCTTACCTTTCAGACGCAATCGTTATGGAGGATATGAAGCAGCGTGAACCGGCTTCCCTTAAGGGACTGAGATTCGCTGAAAATTACAAGGATACAGAGGCTACAATCGGTTATATTTCACCATCGGTATCATTTGAGCATATCCAGTTCATGAAGGAGCTCAACAACGCTATTGAGGAAATGAGAAAAGAAGGCTTTATGAAGAAGGCTCTCAAGGAGTGCGGACTTGATCCGAAGCTCCATGAGATTACGGATGAAAAGTATTATACCTGCAAGGTTAATACAAGAGATGAATAAGCCTTTGTAATAATCATTTGTAAATAAGGCCTTTGGCAGGGGAAAAGCTCCCCTGCCTTTTATCAAAAAGGTTAGAAAGGAATTTACTATGGCACTTCTTGAAACAAAAGGACTCCAGAAGGATTTTGGAGATCTGCACGTACTCCGTGATATAAACATATCGATTGAAGAGGGAGAGGTCCTGGTAGTGATTGGTCCTTCTGGATCAGGAAAAAGCACTTTTCTACGATGCCTGAACCTCTTGGAGACCCCGACAGACGGGGATGTAGTCTATGATGGAGATAGTATCCTAAAGCCCAAGTACAATATTTACAAGTATCGTGAAAAAGTAGGTATGTGTTTCCAAAGGTTCAATCTTTTCCCGTTCATGACAGTCCTTGACAATGTCACCTACGCTCCGATCCATATCCTTAAGAAATCAAAGGAAGAGGCAAGAGCCGAGGGACTTGAGCTTTTGGACAAGGTAGGTATGAAGGAAAAAGCGCATGTTTATCCTACCACCCTTTCAGGAGGACAGCAGCAGCGAGTTGCTATAGCAAGGTCGCTGGCTATGCATCCAAGGATAATGCTTTTTGATGAACCTACCTCAGCACTTGATCCTGAGCTTGTCGGAGAGGTGCTCAATGTAATGAAGATGCTTGCTGAGGAAGGCATGACAATGATTGTCGTAACCCATGAGATGGGCTTCGCTCACGATGTAGCAGACAGAGTTGTGTTTATGGATGGCGGTTTCGTAGTAGAAGAGGGCAAGCCTGATGATATCTTCAGCCACCCAAAGAATGACAGGACGAGAGCATTCCTGTCACGAGTTTTGAACAAGTAAAGGAGGCAGCTTATGCAGGTTATTGAAAATATGAATTTTGCCAAGGCCTGGACGGAACTGCTGCCAAAGCTTATTGGTCAGGCACTTGAGATAGTTATCCTGGTAACTGTAGTCTCATTCGTCCTTGCTATTTTATTTGGATTTCTTCTGGCACTTGGCCGTCTTTCACGCCATAAATGGCTGAACAGAATCATCATAGTTTTCCAGGAGATAATCAGAGGTACACCCCTTCTGGTACAGCTCGTTTACATCTATTACGTATTCCCGCTGTTGGGAGAGATCATAATGTATTTCTTCTTCCATCAGGATTATCAGAATTCGATGTCATCAGTTGTGGCAGGTATAATCGGAATGTCAATTAACTACGGCACCTACATTTCAGAGGTTATACGTTCAGCAATCATCTCCATCGATAAAGGTCAGACAGAGGCAGCACTGGCTTTAGGCTTTACACCGGGCCAGTCAATGAGAAGGATCGTCATCCCTCAGGCCTTCAGGAATTCAATTCCGGTTTTTGGCAACTATCTGCTTACTCTGGTAAAGGATACCTCACTTATGGCGTATATCACCACACCAGAGCTTCTGCAGACAACAAAGGCATACGTATCACAGTCGTTCCTTACGATTGAGTCTTACACAATAGTAGCACTTGTATATCTGGTCATCTGCCTTGCCCTTTCCTTCCTCTTAAAGCTTTTTGAGAGAAAAGTAAGCAGCGCGGCAAAGAGAAGATAACAGACCGGTTTTGATACTGGAGATTGAGAGGTTCTCATGAAAAATTATATTATTACAATCGGCCGTGAGTTTGGATGCGGCGGCAGAGAAATCGGAAGGACATTGGCAAGCAAGCTTGGCATCCCGTTCTATGATAAGGATCTCGTGGATATGGCAGCAAAGGAAGCCGGTGTCAATGTAGATGTGTTTCAGCAGAATGACGAGGTAGTCGGCAGGATGCGCTATATGAAGCTTCTTAAGGATAACATCTATGGCTCTACATCCGCCTTCTACACAGACCAGGCAGTCGATGCCCAGGCGAAGGTAATTCACGATATAGCAGACAGGCATGAGCCGTGCATTATCTTCGGCAGATGCGGAGACTATATATTAAGGGAATACAGGAATGTCGTTAATTTTTTCCTGTACGCACCACTTCCGTATCGTGTAAAGCACTTAATGGAGCTTTACCATTTAAATGAGCTCGATACTATCAAGCTGATTCAGAAGGTCGACAGGCAGCGTCACAATTACTACAAGTTCGTCACCGGTAAAAACAGAGGTGACCGTGATGGAAAAAATATGGAGCTCGACGTATCAAAGTTCGGAGTCGGGGGATGCGTGAAGATGATGAGCACTGCTGTAGAATATCTCTACGATAAATAAGACACTGTGAATGTACCGTGACAGCGGTTATTTTACTTTACAGGCATATGGTATTATCCTTTTGATTGTGTTAGTATAGCTGATGCAGACTTATAGATTTACGGAGGAGCAAAACGGATTTATGAGTAAAAAAACTGCAGGAATGATGCTGACTCTCATGGGAGGCCTGTGCTGGGGATTGTCAGGGTGCATGGGGCAGTATATGTTCTCGGTGCTCGGCATGGATTCGAAATGGCTGGTACCGATAAGGCTTGGACTTGCCGGAGTCCTGATGCTCATATACTGCTTTATCAGATACGGGAAGCAGACGATTGCTCCCTGGAAAAACCGAATGGAATGCATAGAGCTTCTGATCTACGGGCTGCCGGGAGTTGCCGTCTGCCAGTTCACCTATTTCCTTACGATTCAGCTTTCTACAGCCTCGTTTGGAACTATCATGCAGGATTTATCTCCGGTATTTATCATGATAGTCATGTGTATCAAAAAGAGAAAAAGGCCGGAGCTGATACAGGTTACAGCAATAATACTTGCGCTTGTTGGTGTAACGCTTGTATCCTCTCACGGGGATCTGGCAAATCTCGGAGCACAGTCTACCGCTATAATCGTCGGAGCAATCAGCGGATTCTGCGTTATGATCTACAATGTCGTTCCTGTTCATCTGATAAATAAATATCCGATCTCGATAATGCAGGCCTGGTCGTTTGCGATGGGAGGAGTGTTTCTGGGACTGGTATTCAGGTCGTGGAATATCCACTACGTTCCGGATATCAGAGGAATCATAGGTATTATCTTTGTAATCGTCGTCGGAAATATCCTGGCGTTTACTCTCTACATGAAGGGAGTTTCGTACATAGGGCCTGAAAAGTCCATCCTGTATGGATTTTCTGAACCCTTAGTGGCGGCGATAGTTGGAATAGCATTCTTTAAAAATCCGTTTACCTTTGCGGATGTTATCGGCTTCATCTGTATTTTCTTGATGCTTTTTCTTATTACAAAGGCCAATGCGAAGGCTGCCTGACTCAGCTCAGGCGGCTTTCTTTTTTGCTCTGTTACTTGACTACTTCTGCCTCAACCATTATCATAAATATATTCCCGTCTTTAACACTTGACGAATATAATAGTGCCAGAATTCTTGACTGTTTTCAAGGTTCTGGCACTTTTGGCTTTTCTAAAAATGTTGTATGGAAACCTTC
>ONBW01000017.1 GCA_900316165.1 uncultured Lachnospiraceae bacterium
TATTTTCAACTTTTTTAAGAGAACTATATATAGTATGGCGACCAATCGACTAACAATATACGGAATTAAAGATAATATCCGCTTCATGAAACAGCCCTATTTTAATTATGAATATATTGTAAAAATTTACTAAATCTGCTAGAATAATATGACGTGAATCATATCACACATTCATAACATTATATGAATAAAAGCAATCGATGTCAACCATATTGTTACAGTGGGGTTATACGGTTTAATGCCAAAACAGAAGTTAAAAATAGGGGATATGCTCCTGAATGCAGGAGTAATTACTGAGGAACAACTGAATCAGGCACTTAAGTATTCAAAGGACCAGAGAGAAAAAGGCAATCCAAAGAGACTTGGAGACTGCCTTCGTGACCTGGGATTTGTCGATGATAAGCAGGTGGCAGAGGCACTTGCTTCCCAGATGAACCTTCAGCTCGTAGATCTCCAGGGTTTCAGCATGAGCAAAGAGATGCTTAAACTCGTCCCTGGATCTACACTCAGAAAGCACTCAGTTCTTCCGATAGGCTACGATCCGAAGGATCCACAGGCTATTTTTCTTGCAATGGCAGATCCTCTCGACATCACAGCAGTAGATGATGTCGAAATCATATCTAATTGCCGTGTAGAGCCATGCGTAGCTACACAGACAGAGATTCAGGCTATTCTCGACAGATATTTCGGAAGCGAAGAGGCTATGTCAGCTGCCGAGAAATTCTCAAAGTCGAGAGTTGACAGAAACAAGGAAGAAGAGGAAGCACAGAAAAAAGCCGAGAGAGAGCTTTCGAATGCACCTATCGTACAGCTTGTCCGCTCCATAGTAGAGCAGGCCGTTCGTTCGAGAGCTTCCGATATTCATATAGATGCGCTTGAGAGAGAGGTTCGAATCAGATTCAGAATCGATGGTGTCCTTGTAGAAAAGCTCCGTTACGATATCTCAATTCTTCCAGCATTATCCACTCGAATTAAAATCATTTCAGGTCTTGATATCGCTGAGCGAAGAAGACCGCAGAGTGGACGAATGACATCCGTAGTAGATAATGTCGAGTACGATATCCGAGTTGAAATCCTGCCGACCTCATTCGGTGAGAAAATCGTTATGCGACTTACCAGAGCAAATGCCCTGACTAGAGATAAGTCAGAGCTCGGTATCCAACCGTATGAGATGAAGAAGTTCAACAGGATCTTAAAGCACCCGAATGGAATCATCTTAGTTACCGGACCTACTGGTTCAGGAAAGTCAACTACACTTTATACGGCACTCGCAGAGCTTAATACACCGGAGGTTAATATCCTTACAGTAGAGGACCCTGTCGAGGCAAATGTACCTGGAATCAACCAGGTACAGGTAAACACTAAGGCTGGACTTACCTTTGCATCAGCTCTCAGATCATTCCTTCGACAGGACCCTGATATCATAATGGTAGGAGAAATCCGTGATGCCGAGACAGCGCAGATAGCCGTTCAGGCATCTATCACAGGACATCTCGTAGTAAGTACAGTCCATACGAACAGCTCGGCAGCTACAATTACCCGACTTGAGGATATGGGAATTGAGTCATATCTGCTTGCTGATTCTATTACAGGAATCATAGCACAGCGTCTTGTAAGGCGACTCTGCCCGAGCTGTAAGGAGACACGACTTGCGACGGATGTTGAGATGAAGCTTTTAGGCCATCCTGGTGAAAAGCCTAGAAAAATCTGCGTACCTCATCCGGGAGGCTGCTCCAGGTGTGGAGGCACAGGGTACTATGGACGAATTGGTATCTATGAGATCATGGAGATGACAAGCCATCTGAAGGAGATCGTTTCTAAAAGCCTTGGTACAAAAGAGCTGGAGGATGAGGCCAAAAAAGAGGGACTGAGGACTCTCCGTGATAACGCGGCAGAATATGTACTCGAGGGAGTAACTTCGATTCAGGAGATGCTTAAGGTCGCTACAGTGGAAACTGATGACATCGTTCTCTGATAAAAATAAAAGTAAAACGCTTGTAAAATAAACTCCTATATGATATACTGCAAATAATTAAAATTTTCTAAACTTAATAGAAAAGAGAGAAGAGGAAATGATTACAGAATTTGATGAACTGGTAGTAAAAGCCAAGGATGTGAATGCCTCCGATATCCATATCGGAGTAGGACAGGCACCGTGCCTTCGAGTAGATGGCCGTGTAACACCGCTTGGAGAAGAGAAGTACGGTCCTAAGGAAATGGCCTCGATTTTGGACAAAATGCTGACAGTCGAGCAGGCAAGGGATCTTAAGGAAATCGGTGAAATCGATATGCCTTACTCTATTTCTGGTGTAGCCCGACTCCGTGTTAATGTCTACAGACAGAGAGGTACCTACGCGGTAGCAGCCCGACTTTTGAATCCTACGATCCCGAAGCCGTCAGACCTTGGAATCCCGCAGTCGGTCGTTAAGTGCTGTGATAAGAAGAGAGGAATGATACTTTTTACAGGTCCTACTGGATCCGGTAAGTCTACCTCACTTGCATCACTTATCGACTATGTAAATGAGAAATACCCATACCATATCATCACTTTCGAGGACCCTGTCGAGTATCTGCACAGACATAAGAAGTCTATAGTCCACCAGAGAGAGGTCGGAACTGATACCAGGTCATATGCAGCTGCCTTAAGAGGAGCCCTTCGTGAGGACCCTGATGTAATTCTCGTAGGAGAGATGAGAGACCTGGAGACTATTTCACTGGCATGTACAGCAGCCGAGACCGGACACCTCGTGTTCTCGACCCTCCATACAGTAAGTGCCGTAGATACTGTAAACCGTATCATCGATGTATTCCCGCCTCATCAGCAGTCACAGATCAGAACACAGCTTGCAGATATCCTCGAGTGTGTAGTCGCAGAGCAGCTGCTTCCGAGAATCGAGGGAAAGGGACGTATCGGAGCCTTCGAGGTAATGCTCGGAAATATGGCTATCAGAAACTACATCCGTGAAGGAAAAACCTTCCAGATTACTTCGACTATGCAGACTTCCCGTGCACAGGGAATGATCACCATGGACGAGTATCTCCAGCAGCTGTATAACAATGGAGAGATCAGCCGTGATACGGCTATCCGCTTCGCCCGTGATAAGGTAGCACAGGAAACGAGACTGATGGGATGAATATTTTTAAACGAACTGCAAAAAGACTTGATATTATTGCACATTCACATAGTGCAGGTGAGTTCTTTGATAATATTACAGATAACACCTTTGACTGTATAGCAGCACTGCCGATACTGTTCTGGCTGCTGCATATGGTCAGTGTCCTGGGTTCAGCTGTATACCTTAAGTTTCGAAGCTTAGTACTCAGGCATTATTCTTTGGACCTCAAGGCTATGCTTCCCTCTATACTTCTCTGTTATGTGATCATGCTTGTGATCCTTATTGGAAAAAGTATCCGCTCAGGAAAAAAGCTGAAAGACAGAATTAAGGATAATCCAGTATATGTACTTTTCTTTATTGCTATGGTCTGGATGCTGATAGCAGTGATAGTAGATGGCTGGACTGATATCACTCTTTTGGGTGATGAAAACAGAAATGAGGGAATTCTTTCTTACTGGGGGTATATAGCAGTACTGTTTTTTTCAGCAAGTCTTATCAAGAATGATAAAGTAAAAAGATTTCTGGCAGATGTGACCCTGGTACTTTCTTTGACGGTTTTTGTATATGCTCTTTGGCATTATTATTATTACAAACCTTTGATTGATATTACAGTCAATGAGGATTATCCATCAGCTGTTTTTATTCATTTTAATCACTATGGATACTATCTGGCAGTAAATCTGATGATAGCAGCTATGCTTTTTTCAGTAACAAAATCGCTTAAAAGAAAGGTTTTTTATCTGATCTGCTTTGGTGCAAACACAGTGATGCTGAATCTTAATAATACATTCGGAGCCTGGCTGGCCTGTGCTGTTGGATTTATTTTTGCACTGATTGCGTTTGCTATAAAGGACAAGAGATTTAATTTTAAAGTTTTAGCAATGTTTGTTACTTTCATGGCTGTTACTATAGTAATGACGCTTATAGGGCATGGACAGCTGAATGACCTGCTAAAGTTCTTTGGAGATGTGAAAGAAGTGGCATCTAATCCATCAGGATCAGATGATGCCGGAACTAAGCGTTGGGCTCTTTGGAAGGCTACAGTTGGATTTATTAAGGAACGTCCTCTGTTTGGCTTTGGCATAGAGGGAATCGATGACAGACTAAATGCTGTTGCTGATTCAGAGAGAACTCATAATGAATACCTGCAGTATGCGGTGACCTTCGGTATTCCTGAGGCCGTTGCCTACACAGCGGGGTGTATTGGAGTTTTTGTACGTAACCTTCGAAGAAGGAAGCTGTTATCAGGCGTAACGCTTGCCTGCCTTACCGTAGCTTTTACCTACATGGTGTCGGCATGCTTCGGTATCACGCTTTACAATACTTCTCCATATCTTTTTATCTTCTTAGGCTTAGGATACAGAAGTGTAAAAGCCAGGAAAATGATTTGATGTAAGGTTTTTATTGATTTATTATTTACAAAGAGTTAAGATATAAAAGTATCAAAACAAATACATAAAAAATAAAATTTTTGTTTACAAAGTTTTTATTTTGTGGTAGTATTTGTTTATAGAATCTTAATAATTTATTGAGGGACTACAGTTGGGAAGTTATAATTATACAGTTATAGGTAAAGACGGAAAGCAGAAGAAGGGTACGCTTGAAGCTGACTCCAGGGATCTGGCTATCGGAGAACTGAAGGTCGAGGGTGATACTATAATAACCCTTGAAGAAACTAACGCTCTGAATGCGAATATTAATCTGGATATCGGAGGAAAGCCGAAACCTCGAGATATGTCAGTTTTCTGCCGACAGTTCGTATCTATTGTAGATGCCGGAGTTCCAGTTATCTCGGCACTCCAGATGCTCTCTGAGCAGACTTCAAATAAGAGACTTCGGGATGCGATAGTCGACTGCAAGAAGGCTATTGAGAAGGGCTCTACCCTGGCTGATGCTATGAGAGCTCATCCCGATATATTCTCCAGGATTTTTGTTACGCTGGTTGAAGCGGGTGAGCAGTCAGGTTCACTGTCGAAGTCGTTTGACAGAATGGGGAAGCAGTTTGAGAAGGAGCATACATTAAAGGCTCTTATTAAAAAGACTTCTATCTACCCGATAATCCTTATATCAGTTACCATAGTGGTCGTTATCATAATGCTGACTTTCGTTGTTCCTACCTTTAAGGACATGCTTGAAAGTCTCGACACACCGCTGCCAGGTATTACGATTTTTGTACTTAACCTGTCAAACGGTCTGAAGAAGTACTGGTATATAGTTGCTTCGGTTGTAGGCTTACTTATCATAGGATATCAGTTGGTCAGGCATAATCCTGCCGGGAGAGAGTTTCTCGATAAGACACAGCTGAAAATTCCAAGGGTTGGTGATTTAAAGACTAAGGAGAATGCAGCGGCATTTACCAGAACTCTTGCTACGCTTCTCGCAACAGGTATTCCGATGATGGAGGCACTTGCTATCACTGCCGGAACTCTTTCGAACGTGATGTTTGAAAAGGCAGTAATGGCAGCAAGGGATGCTGTATCGATGGGATCTAACCTCTCGATGCCACTAAAGGATTCAGCAATTTTCCCTCCTTTGGTTTATCACATGATAAGTATCGGGGAAAGTACCGGTGATATCGATGGAATGCTGGACAAGGTCGCTGATTACTACGACGAGGAGGTTAAGGAAGCTACTGAGCAGCTTATGGCTATGCTCGAGCCTCTTATCATAATTCTCCTGGCATTCGTAGTTGGAACTATAATCATGAGTGTTATGATGCCTATGGCTTCTATGTACAATGCACTCGACAAGGCCTGATATGGGTCATTAATGCAGTTATCAAGGCGCTGCAGGGGGCGCCTGATTTATAAAAACACACAAAAGGAGATCAAAAATGAAGAATTTACTCGCAAAGAAAGTAAAGAAGAACAACAAGGGCTTCACCCTCGTAGAGCTCATCATCGTAATCGCTATCATTGCGATGCTTGTAGCAGTACTTGCACCTAACTATGTAAAGTACGTAGACAGATCCAGATGGTCATCAGATAGAAACGACTGCGAGACACTTCTCAGCCAGGTTAAGACAGCTGCTATCGATGTTCAGAATGATGGTGATGATGTTACAAATCCTAAAACTGATACTGCAACAATCACAGTTAGTAGTGGCGGAACTAATGAGACAAAATTATCCGATGCTATGAAAAATGCTTTGAATGCTGCTGATAGCAAATGGAATAAAATAAAAATTAAGCATAAGAATCAGCAGTCACTTCCTGGTGAATCATCTGGTGCTGCTCATCAGTATTCTAGCTTCACAATCACTGTTTCAGATGGCGGAGTTACAGGAGTTTGGAATCAGAACTAATCTGATTCTATAAGATAATCAGACTACCTGCCACATGCAGTGAAAGGGAAGGTATTTCCTTACAAATTGAAGTAGACATTTTAATCCCCGGTCCCCTGGCCGGGGGATTTTTCTAAAATGATTCCAAATGTATGTATGAACCGGCTGTTCCAACAGAAAAAATGCTCAGATAGTGTAATGCGCTAGAGCAGCTGATTGATAAATGCAGATCTGATTGTTTGAATCATTTATTTTTACTTTATTAAAACATTTCGGGAGGATCGATTTGAGAAACGGACTTTCAAAAAGAGGAAAAAGAAGAGACGGGGGTTTTACTCTTGTAGAGCTTATTATTGTAATTGCTCTGATAGGAATACTAGTGGCGGTTCTTGCCCCGAACTACGTAAAGTACCTCGACAGATCCAGGTGGGCGTCTGACAAGAATGACTGTGAGAACCTGCTAAACGAAGTAAAAACTGCTGTAATTACTGTGGAGAATAATGGGGATGAAGTAAAGGATGGGCATATAATTGTCAATTCAAAAGAAGTGGATAAATCCAAAATAGGAAATAATGATAAGCTTATAGAACAGCTTAATAAGCAGGATAAGAACTGGGACAAAATCCGTATGAAGCATAAGCTGCCTCATGTGCTCGGCGGTAATGAGGAGAATCCTGATAAGAGTAAGCGGGATCAGTATGTAATTACTTTAAGCGACGGTGGTGTTTCTGCTGAATGGATTGAAGTAAAGAAAAATAATTCATGATATTTTTACTTTGAGTAGATGTTGGCTGAATTTATCAGCTATCGTTATCTGTAAAAAGTGTTCATGAAACAAACTTTGGATGTCGAGAAGTGGACTTGATATCCTTTATTTTTTCAAGTATAATTCATTTAAGTGAAAAATGATATATAAAAATGTATTATATTACTTAATCAACACTGTGCTCTGTGATATTCCTGCTTTGTGAGTCCTTTTTCTAATGACGAAAAGGATTGTGAAATCTGAAAACTACTTTCCACAATAAAGGGGAGGATACGAATTGAATACTGAAATCACTAATGCCGTAGATGCAACAGACGACAAGGCTCAGTATGATGCCTGCGCTAAGAGACTGCTGGCAAATAAGAGTATTTTGGGTCATATCCTGGTGAATACCATTGACGAGTTTAAGGGAATGGCACCAGAAGAGGCTGAGAAGTACATTGAAGGTGATCCTATTATCAGCGTAGTTCCGGTAGAACCTGGATTAACGAATGCTGAGAAAAAAGATTCATCGGGAAAACGACTGGTAGGTCTGAATACCGAGAGCTCTGAGATTAACGAAGGCTTGATCAGGTATGATATTATTTTCTATGTCCGAATGAGAGATGGTCTTTCACAGATTATTGCGAACATTGAAGCACAGAAAGACAATCCGAAGTCTTATAAGATTCTGAATCGGGCGATTTACTATGTGTGCAGGCTTATCTCGTCGCAGAAGGAACGGGATTTTGAAAATTCCAACTATGATGATATCAAGCAGGTTTACAGTATCTGGTTCTGTATGAACATGGACCACAACAGTCTTTGCCACATCAGTTTAACTGAAAGAGAATTGCTTGGGCCGTGTAATTGGGAGGGTAATCTCAACTTGCTTAATATTGTGATGGTTGGTATCACAAACGATATTCCGGAACGCGATAAGAAGTTTGAGCTTCACCTACTAATCAGCGCGCTGCTGTCTAGTGAATTGCCAAAACAGGAAAAACTGGATATAATAAAAGAATATAAAATTCCGATTAAAGATGATATCAGAGAGGATGTGAGTGACATGTGTAATCTGAGTGAAGATGTTTGGGAAAAAGGTATGAAAAATGGTATGGAGAAAGGCGCTGAAACAGAAAGAGAAAAATTTATTCTGAATATGAATCAGAAGGGTTATACGTTAGATCAGATTGCAGATGTTGCGGGTATCAGTATTGATGATGTTAAGGCGGTTATCATGAAAAAAGAGCCTGCAATGGCATGAGGATATTTAGATTTTTTTTAGGATGCCGAGAAATGCGCTTGGCATCCTGTTTTTATATGGCTGGTTTCATATAATTGAACAATGATGCAGAAGAGTGATGAATTATGACAGTAAGTGATAGAATATTTATGAAGATGGAAGAACTCTCTATGACCCAGAAGGAGTTTTCTGAAAAGACCGGTATTTTGCAAAGCACGATCAGCGAGTGGAAAAAGAGAAAGACAAGTCCGTTGTCTGATAAAATCATGCCAATCTGTAATGTGCTTGGAGTGACTCCCGAATGGCTTTTGGAGGGTGATGATACATCGTATTATACTGTGAAGAAGGATACAGATGCGGGAAGACTTATGGCAGATTATCAGAAATTAGATCCACATTTTCGTGAGAGGATTCTGGGATATGCAGAGGCTATTATCGCAATGAATCAAGCTGATTCAATCTATTAGGATAATTATAATGGACTATTATCCACTTACGTGCTATAATCTCTCCCATGAGCATTAGAATAGATCAGATCAAAATAAAGCCGGAGCATGACAGCCGCGAGTTTCTTATGAGAGAGGTGGCTGGGCGGCTTCATATATCAGAAAAAGACATCACGGACCTTCGTATCTTAAAGAAATCAATTGATGCGAGGAAGAAGCCTGATGTCTTTTTGTTGTATCAGGTTTCGGTTGATGTTAGCTGCAATGAGGGTAGAATCCTTAAGAACTGCCGTATCAAAAATATTTTTCCCTATAAAGAAACCAGATATCAATTAAAAAGATTTGTCTTGCATGATGCGAAAGGAAGTAATTCTCTTAAAAAAAGAGTTGTCTCGCATGATGCAAAAGGAAGTAATTCTCTTGATATCGGAAAACGCAGTTCTGATGATGCAGATGGTGAGCCTTCTTTTGATGTTAATGGACGTTTTTTGTCAGATCAGAAGAAACGTCCTGTAATAGTAGGACTTGGGCCTGCCGGGCTTTTTGCCGGGCTTATTCTTTCTGAAGCAGGACTTTGTCCGATAATCATTGAACGTGGTAAGCCTGCGTCAGAGCGAAGAGAGGATGTCGAGAATTTTTTCGAGACAGGTATCTTGGTGCCGGATTCAAATGTACAGTTTGGTGAAGGTGGAGCTGGTACTTTTTCAGATGGGAAGCTCAATACAGGAGTACATGATAAGAATGGCAGGAATCACTTTGTTCTCGAAACCTTCGTCAAGTATGGTGCTCCGTCTGAAATTCTCTATGAGGCTAAGCCTCATATCGGAACTGACAGGCTGATAGAGGTTGTTTCGAATATCAGAAAAGCCATTATCGAGAAGGGTGGAGAAGTCAGATTTAATACGAAGATGACAAGACTTTGTGTGGAGAATGGTCAGGTCACAGGAATTATTACTGAACGGACACCTGAGACTTTTGGCAAATCAAATGATACACGTAATTATATTTCAGTTGATGCTACATTACAGGAATCAGATAATCCGCAGATTGAGTCGGATTTTCAGAAATCAGATGATTCTTGTGTTTCTAATTCTGCAGAGTTTATAGATACGGACACTGTGATACTCGCTATCGGTCACTCGGCTCGTGATACTTTTCGCATGCTTTACGACGAAAAGATTCCTATGAGCGCGAAGCAGTTCGCTATGGGATTTCGAATCGAGCATCCGCAGAGCTTTATCAATGAGTCACAGTACGGCAGAGAGGCTGCTAAGTATCTGCCGGCGGCTCCATACAAGCTCGCTTACTCAAAGGGCGAGAGGGGAGTATATTCATTCTGTATGTGTCCGGGTGGCTTTGTAGTAAACGCTTCATCTGAGGAGGGGTATCTGGCTGTAAACGGCATGAGCAACTACGGCCGTGACTCGACAAACGCGAACTCGGCTATTGTGGTTGCTGTTGGCGCAGGTGAGTATGACTTGAACGATCCACTTGGCGCTATTGAGTACCAGAGAAGTATCGAGAAGAGGGCCTATGACCTATGTCAGGGTAAAATTCCGCAGCAGCTCTATGGGGATTTTAAGGATAACAGGGAGAGCAAGTCATATGGTGATTTCGAGTCGCTGACAAAGGGGGCTCATGCTTTTTTAAATCTACGCGGCATCTATTCTCCTGAAATAGAGCAGGCTTTTATAAAGGGCATGGACTTTTTTGATAGGCGAATTCACGGTTTTGCCAGGTATGATGCGATTCTTAGCGGTGTGGAAAGCCGTACTTCAAGCCCTGTCAGGATTCCACGTGATGAGACTTTCCAGTCTTCTATTCATGGTTTATATCCATGTGGAGAGGGCGCCGGTTACGCAGGAGGTATCACATCGGCTGCAATCGATGGAATCAAGGTCGCAGAGGCAGTAATTGGTCCTGATGCTGATGAATTCTGAGACTCTCTTGTCCTTAATTCCGTACCAAATGTTGTTTTTTGCTAGATGGTACGGAAAGCAAGAGAAAATTCGTGGTGGAATTCCGTACCTGAAGATAGAAAAAGCTAGATGGTACGGAAATCAAGAGAAAACAAGCTGCGGAATTCCGTACCAAATGGCTTGAAATGTTAAATGGTACGGAAATCAAGAGAAAACAAGCTGTGGAATTCCGTACCAAATGCTAGAAAATGTTAAATGGTACGGAAATCAAGAGAAAACAAGCTGTGGAATTCCGTACTAAAAGGCTTGAAATGTTAAATGGTACGGAAAACAAGAGATAACGAGCAACAAATTTCCGTACCATATACTAAAAAATGTCAAATGGTACGGAAATTATGTCATTTCAGGCGGGAGGCTTCCGTACCAAACGTCAAAAAGTGCGAAATGGTACGGAAACGGGGCGAAATTATAGTAACTTCTGGCTTCGCGAAGCCCGGAAAGAGACTTGGCATTTAAAAATCTGAGTGTAAGATGTTCAAAATGACTAATGGATAGCTGTGTGAAGTTATAGTAACTTCTGGCTCCGCGAAGCCCGGAGAGATGCCGGGCGTTTGAAAACTTTTGAGTATACAAGGCAAATGGGTTATAATACTTTGCTATGAGAGAGATTAAAGAACTAGACCAAAGCGTAATTGATAAAATAGCGGCTGGTGAGGTGGTTGAGCGTCCGGCCTCTGTCATAAAGGAGCTGACTGAGAATGCGATTGATGCTGGGGCCACAGCCATTTCTGTAGAGATAGAGGGCGGCGGAATAGATCTGATCCGCGTTACCGATAATGGAAGCGGGATTCCGGAGGACCAGATTGAGACTGCGTTCTTAAGGCACGCTACAAGCAAACTTCGCACTGCTGAGGAACTCAGCTCTATCGGATCCTTAGGCTTTAGAGGCGAGGCACTTTCCTCTATTGCGGCTGTCTCAAAGGTAGAGGTCTTTACGAAGACAGAGGACGAGATAGCTGGCTGTCACTATATAATAGAGGGTGGAAAAGAGATAGAAAAGCAGTCGAAGGCAGCGCCGGATGGCACTACTTTTATAGTCAGATCACTTTTCTACAATACACCTGCCAGAAGAAAATTCCTGAAGAGTCCTACGACAGAGGGAAACTATATAAGAGACCTATTAGAAAAGCTTGCGCTATCACACCCAGATATAGCGTTTAAGTTTCGCACTAACAGGGCAGATAAGTTCATTACTGTAGGTGACGGAAAGCTTCTTGACGCGGTTTACTGTGTCTATGGCAGGTCTATAGCAAATCACCTGATTGCGGTAGACAGCTACGAGGAGGGAATCCACATCACGGGTTTCCTGGGGAAGAGCGAGCTGAACCGTGGAAACCGGACGATGGAGATTTTTTTCGTAAACCAGAGGCTTGTAAAAAGCCAGCTGCTCTCGAAGGCCTTGGAAGCAGGTGGAGAAGGTTTCGTGATGAAGCACCAGTATCCGTTTGCGATACTTTTCTTAGATTTTGACAGGGCTCTTGTAGATGTGAATGTGCACCCGACAAAGCAGGAGGTCAGATTCTTAGATGAGCCGCTTGTCTATAAGCTTGTCTCAGAGACAGTCCACAACGCTTATTCAGGTGGAGATACAGTAAGAGATACTTCGGATTTCACGAAGGAAGCGAAGGCGCAGGAGTCTAAGAAGGAAGATTTAAGACAGAACGCTCCAGAGCCTTTTGAGAAGCAGAGACTTTCGCAAATAAAAGAAGCAATAACGCACCAGATAGCGAACGACTCTCCATATGAGAGAAAATATGACAGAAACAGCGTTGACAGGTTCCTCTCGGATAGAAGGAGTACACTTTCAGAAGAATCTCCAAATGCCACCCCATCTGGCAATTTCCCAGGTGAGAATCCATACGATAAGCCTGCTGCCGCTGAGGATGACAGTGCCTTTGACGCGCCTCTGCGGAAAGAGACGATAGGAAAGCAGTACGAGCAGACAGCCTTTATCTCAAAGGAGTCTGCGATAAACCACAGGCTTATAGGACTCGCGTTTGATACCTACTGGATTTTTGAGTATAACGATGCACTTTTCTTAGTAGATCAGCATGCAGCACATGAGAAGGTCAACTA
Organism: uncultured Lachnospiraceae bacterium; assembly: GCA_900316165.1. GTDB lineage: Bacteria > Bacillota > Clostridia > Lachnospirales > Lachnospiraceae > Weimeria. The sequence continues at coordinate 12,892 of ONBW01000017.1, forward strand.
CGAGAGGCTGATGCGCCACCTGAAGGATCGTGAAATGACGTCTGAGATGATATCGCCATCAATCGTGATAAGTCTTACAGGGCAGGAAAAGCAGAGCGTATTTGATCATATAGACGCGTTTGAGGATCTGGGATTTCGGATTTCGGATTTTGGCGAGAACGAGGTGGCACTCGAGGCAGTGCCGGGAAATCTACTTGATATCGACCCGAGGGAGCTCTTTACGAATGTGCTTCAGGGAATAGACGACTGGAGCAGAGAGAAGGTCCCGCAGATAGTCCGTGAAAAAATAGCTTCAATGTCATGTAAGGCTGCTGTCAAGGGAAATCAGCCGATTTCCGCGACAGAGATGGATAATCTTTTTATGGAAATGATGCAGGCCGACGAGCCTTATCACTGCCCACACGGCAGACCTACAGTGGTGCGGATATCGAAGGAAGAGCTTGACAGACGATTTAGAAGGATAGTGAACTGATGTCAGAATTATCTCCTATGATGCAGGAGTATCTAAATACAAAGGAACAGTACAAGGACTGCATACTTTTTTACAGGCTCGGTGATTTTTACGAGATGTTCTTTGATGACGCAAAGCTCGTCTCAAAGGAACTAGACCTTACGCTTACAGGGAAAAACTGCGGAATGGAAGAGAGGGCGCCGATGTGCGGCGTCCCGTTTCATGCTGTGGACACTTATCTGACTAAGCTGGTAAGAAACGGGCATAAGGTTGCCATCTGTGAGCAGCTCGAAGACCCGAAGGAAGCCAAGGGACTGGTAAAGCGCGGTGTCATAAGAATCGTAACTCCAGGTACAGACCTTTCGAGCGGAGAAAGTGACGGCTCGAATAATTACATTGCAGCCATCTACAAGGATAAAAAGTCATACGGCCTTGCCTTTGCCGATGTATCGACCGGGGATTTCTATACGACGGAGACCTCTGATATGTCAAAGGTAATAGATGAGGTGCAGAAATACGACCCGTCTGAGTTTATCTATAACAGTGTGTTTTGTGATGAGCAGCCAGATTTTATAGCTGATCAGACTGCAAAAAAGAAGCTCTGCTCAGAGGCAGACCGGTCTTATTTTTTAATGGAAAATGCAGAGGAAGTCTTAAAGCGACACTTCAAGGTCTATTCGACCGCGGCCTTAGGACTCGATGGAACTCCGGCTTCGCTTATCGCAAGTGGTGCACTTACTGCATACCTATTAGATACGCAGATGAATGACCTCTCACATATGAACGAGATTCATCCGTATTCTATCGGCAGGTACTTAGTCATCGACCATTCGACCTATAGGAACTTAGAGCTTACTGAGACGATGCGCGAGAAGGAAAAGCGCGGTTCGCTGCTTTGGGTACTAGATCACACTAAGACAGCGATGGGAGCAAGGAAGCTTAAGAATATGATAGAGCATCCTTTGCTTGATGTCGCTGAGATAAACGGCAGGCTTGATGCGATAGATGAACTCAGCGCTTCGATGGTAGACCGCGAGGAGATAAGAGAGTATCTGTCCGGAATCTATGACCTGCTGCGTCTTCTGATGAAATTCTCGTATAAGAGCGCTAACCCGAGGGACCTCTTAGCGTTTAAGGATTCGATAAAGCCACTAGGCCCTATAAAGAATATCCTGTCCGGATTTAACTCAGATCTCCTTAAGAGGCTCGCAGACGAGATTGATCCGATGGATGATTTACGTGACCTTCTTGAGGCTGCGATAGATGAGGATGCGCCAGCGACGGTTCACGATGCGGGAATCCTGAAGGATGGCTTTGATGAGGAGGCCGATAAGCTTCGCAAGGCAAAGACAGAGGGCAAGCAGTGGCTTTCAGACTTAGAGGCAAAGGAGAGGGAACGCACAGGAATCTCGAAGCTTAAGATCAAGTACAACAAGGTCTTCGGATACTTTATCGAGGTGAGCAATGCCTATAAGGACAGCGTTCCTGACGACTACATCAGAAAGCAGACCTTGGTAAACGGCGAGAGGTTCTACACGAGTGAGCTGAAGGAACTTGAGAATACAATCCTTGGCGCACAGGATAAGCTCGTATCCTTAGAGCATGAGATATTTGATCAGATCCTTGAAAAACTAAACGACTCCGCCATAAGAATCCAAAAGACTGCTGAGGCCATAAGCCTTTTAGATGTCTTAGCCTCAGTTTCTGATGTCTCACAGAAGAATCACTACGTAAGGCCTCACATAAATGAAAATGGCGTCATAGATATAAAGGGCGGCCGTCACCCGGTTGTTGAAAAAATGATTCCTGACGGATCGTTTATCGCAAATGACACCTATCTGGATGATGAGGATTTCTCAACAGCTATTATCACAGGCCCGAACATGGCAGGCAAGTCGACATATATGAGGCAGACTGCGCTTATAGTTCTTATGGCTCAGTGCGGCTTTTTTGTGCCGGCGGATTCAGCTGATATCGGAATCTGCGACAGGATTTTTACAAGAGTAGGTGCAAGCGACGACTTAGCGAGTGGCCAGTCGACCTTTATGGTAGAGATGAACGAGGTCGCCAATATCCTTAAGAATGCTACGAAAAAGAGTCTTGTTATACTCGATGAGATAGGACGTGGAACCAGCACCTTTGACGGCCTCTCAATCGCGCAGGCGGTAGTAGAATATGTAACCGACAAGGATAAGATAGGCGCTAAAACCTTATTTGCGACGCACTACCATGAGCTTACCTCACTTGAGGGAAGGCTTCCAGGCGTGCACAACTACTGCGTCGCGGTAAAGGAAGAGGGAAAAGATGTTACTTTTCTTAGAAAAATAGTTCCCGGCGAGGCCGACAGAAGCTACGGAATCGAGGTAGCAAAGCTGGCTGGTGTGCCGGCTCCGGTACTGCGCCGCGCCAGAAATATCTCAAAGAAACTTGAGAGAGAGGACTTCGAGAACAAGGCTTCATCAAAGAAGGCCGATGAAAATATCGAGGGCCAGATCTCATTTGCGGATATTTTTAAAGAGCCTGAAGAACCTAAAGACGACGGCAGAAAAGACGAATTTGTAAACGAGATAAAGAGCATAGATGTAAACAGCATGACGCCTATCGAGGCGATGAACAAGCTATTTGAACTGAAGGAAAAAGCAGATGGAATTGATTGACTTTTACAAAGAGGCAGGAATTGATAAAGAGGTCTTTGAATACGGAAAAAAGGCCGAGGAGAAGCTTAAGGACAGATTTGCACGAATCGATGAGATGGCAGAGCTTAATCAGATAAAGGTTCTCTCAGCTATGAGAAAAGAGAGAGTCTCATACGACTGTCTCAACGGCACGACCGGCTACGGTTATGGAGACGTAGGCCGTGATACCCTTGAAAAAGTATATGCCGATGTCTTTCATGGGGAGGATGCCTTAGTCCGTCCACAGATTACCTGCGGAACTCACGCTATAGCTTTGGCACTTTTTTCGAATCTCAGGCCTGGCGATACTTTTTTATCAATCGCAGGTAAGCCATACGATACGCTTGACGATGTGATAGGCATTAATCCGTGCCCGGGCTCACTCGCTGAGTACGGAGTCAGATACGCTCAGGCTGACTTAAAACCAGACAGTTCTTTTGATTTTGACGCTATAAGGAATGCAATAGATGAGCACACTAAGGTCGTAGAGATTCAGCGTTCAAAAGGCTATGCCACGAGAAAGTCATTTTCAGTTGACGAGATTGGAGAGGCTATCCATTTTGTAAAGAGCATAAAGCCTGATGTCCTCGTATTCGTAGATAACTGCTACGGCGAGTTCGTAGAGGATAAGGAGCCGCTTGAGGTCGGAGCTGATTTTATGGCAGGAAGCCTTATCAAAAACCCTGGCGGCGGCCTTGCTCCTATAGGAGGCTATATAGTAGGTAAATCAGAGTGCATCGAAAACGCTGCAAACCGTCTGACTTCACCGGGACTGGGACGTGAGGTTGGTGCCTCTCTTAATGCTATGCGTGATTTCTATCAGGGATTTTTCCTGGCTCCTACTGTGACGGCAGCAGCTGAGAAGGGTGCAATTCTTGCGGCTGAAATCTTCGAGGGGTTGGGATATAAGTGTGTTCCTAAGGCTGATGAGGACAGACACGATATAATCCAGGCTGTTGAGCTTAAGACTGCAAAGGCTCTCTGTGCCTTTTGTGAGGGGATCCAGGCAGCTTCTCCTATCGACAGCTATGTAAAGCCTGAGCCGTGGGATATGCCTGGATACTCTGATAAAGTCATAATGGCAGCAGGTACCTTTGTGAGCGGAGCTTCAATCGAGCTCTCAGCTGATGGACCATTAAGAGAACCATATGCAGCCTATTTCCAGGGAGGACTTACGTATCCTCATGCCAAGCTTGGAATCCTTATGGCACTTCAGTATCTCGTAAATGCCGGCGAAATTTCGTTGAAATAACGAGATGAATGTGGTATTCTTTTAATGTATGCGTTTGTGTCCGTTCAGAAAGAGAACGGAGACAAAAATGAAAGAAAATCAATGGATCAGTGATGTCGATCCACAGTCAAAGGCCAGGGACTTTGGTATCGAATCTCTTACAGATGCTGAGCTTTTAGCACTTGTATTAAGAAACGGTACAAAAGAGAAGAATGCCCTGGAGGTCGCTAAGGATGTGCTTTCAGGCTCAGAGGGCTTCTATTCTTTAATGGAGGCAGGCCGTGAGGATTTCCTCGCATTCGATGGCATTGGAGAGGCAAAAGCCTGTCTTCTTATGGCTGTAGCTGAAATCGCGAAACGTGCTTACACGCAGAGACGGACGGCTTCTATTCAGATAGAAAGCCCTAAGCAGGCTGCAGATTATGTGATGCAGCTCCTGCGTTATGAGAAGCAGGAATATGTGATGATGCTGCATCTCGATACGAGGCTTCATGTACTTGGAAAGGATGTACTTTTCATAGGTACCCTGGACCAGTCGATGTTTTCGACCAGGGAGCTTTTCTGCTCGGCACTTAAAGCCAGGGCAGCGCAGGTGATACTTTTTCACAATCACCCGAGCGGAGATCCGTCGCCTAGTGAATACGACATCATGGTTACGAAGAAGACTAAGGAGGCCGGAAGGCTTCTTGATATACCTCTTTCAGACCACATAATCATTGGGGATTTTACGTACTACAGCTTCAGGGAGCACGGGCTCCTAGACTGAGGCAGTTTCAGGAGGAAAAAATGACTAACGGTTACGGAATCGATATGGGCACGGGCAATCTTAAGATCTACAGCCGTGCATCGGATACAGTAACTCTGCAGAAAAATACTATCGCCATAGTTGAGGGAAACCAGATGTATGCTTACGGTGACGAAGCTTACTCTATGTATGAGAAGGCACCTGAGAACATCGAGGTCTCTTTTCCTATAGTTGGCGGTGTCATAGCTGATTTCGATAATATGCAGACGATGCTTCTTGAGGTCTTAGCAAAGAACATTGACGCAAAACTTAAAGGCTCAGATATAGTTATAGCTGTTCCTACGGATATCACAGAGGTCGAAAAGAAGGCTTTCTATGATATGTTCGCAAAGACAAGGATCAAGGCAAAGAGTATAAGACTCTGCGAGAAGCCGCTTGCAGATGCCCTGGGACTCGGCATTGATATAACAGAGCCTACAGGTGTTATGGTTGTAGATATGGGCTGTGATACCACAGAAATTTCTGTTATTTCTCTTGGAGGACTTGTACTTTCAGAGCTCCTTCCATATGGCGGAAATAATCTCGACGATTCCATAGTTACCTACATGAAGCGCAGGTATAACCTCGTTATCGGCAGAAAGACCGCAAAGATGCTTAAAGAGAAGATTGGCCGTGCGGTTGAGGCCGAGGAGGGCGCCACACCAGAGAACATTACGATAGTAGGCCGTGATATAGTAAGTGGTCTTCCTATAGAGATGGAGATCTCAGATGAGATCATTTACCAGAGTATAAAGGACGATTTAGCAAATATCGGTTCATCCATCAGGATGATCCTCGAGAAGGTTCCACCAGAACTGGCTAAGGATATTGTTCATTCAGGTATCTACATCACCGGTGGATCATCACAGATCGTTGGTCTTGGAGATCTCTTCAAGTCTATGACGAATATCGATATGATCGTATCAGATGAGGGTGAGAAAACAGTCGCCTTAGGCCTTGGAAAGGTCCTTTCGGAGGACAGATTTGACAGATTCGGATATACGATGAAGTCGAGGATATTCAGCTAAGCCATGGATAAAAAGAACAGGATTAATATACCAGGATACATAGTGCTCTTATTCTTAGGACTTTTCTGCATAGTTATTCTGTTTTACAGCTTTGCGACCGGATTTTCAGGTGGATTTCTTACAGTTGCAGCAGATTATGTATTTGCACCTATGCAGGAGGGACTTTCAAATGCCGGAAGCGGTATTTCTCATGCTGTAGATACGCACAGAGAGAAGGAAAAGCTCTTAGCCGAAAATGAAAGTCTTACCAGGAGAGTTAATGAGCTTGAATCAAAGCTTACGAACACTCAGCTGAAGCAGAATGAGCTCGAAAGACTCGAAGGCCTTCTTCAATTAAGCAAGGATTACGACCAGTATAAGACTACTGGAGCCCGCATAATAGCTAAGGGTACAAGTAACTGGTTTACTACTTTTACAATCGATAAAGGAAGCGCCGACGGCATCAAGAAGGATATGAATGTCATTGCCGATAATGGCCTTGTAGGCTGTGTGACTTCTGTGGGAAAGCACTATGCAAATGTCCGCTCTATAATTGATGATGATTCGAATGTTTCAGCTTCAGTTTCTACTACTGAGGACGACATGATCATCACTGGAGGAATAGAGCAGGCCCAGAAGACCGGCCTTATATCATTCTCAGGCCTTCGTGATACTGATAATAAGGTTAAGGAAGGTGACGCAGTCGTCACGAGCAATATCTCGAGCAAGTACCTTCCAGGAATCCTCATAGGCTATATTGCCGAGAAAAAGGACGACACGAATGCCCTTACCAGCTCCGGTACCATCACACCTGTAGTGGATTTTTCGCATCTTTCTGAGGTGCTGGTGATCACGGAATTGAAAGAATCAGGAAATTAATGAAAGCTGTATATTATATTTTAAGAGGGGGCATAATTTTTATTGCCCTCATTTTAATTTTCATATTGCAGACTGCCATTTTGCCGCACCTGTCACTTAACTGCACTCCGAATCTTATGCTTATTATGGTTTCCATGATGGGCTTCATGAGAGGCAGAAAGACAGGAGCCTTCACAGGACTTGTGGCAGGACTTATGCTTGACCTCTTTTCGGGGCTTCTTTTCGGTACCTATTCACTGATCTATATGCTGCTCGGATATCTGAATGGATTTTTTAGAAAAATATATTTCGGCGACAGTATAAGACTTCCGGTAATTCTTACCGCAGCCACAGACCTTATCTATGGTTTTATGATCTACGGTGTATTTTTTCTGTTTAAGGGGAAGACTGACGTCTGGTACTACTTTTTAAATGTGATGGTGCCTGAGATGGTTATAACCGTCATCTGTGCGCTGGTTCTCTATTTCCCGGTTTATCACCTGAACAATCTCTTAGACAGAATACGCAACAGGAGGGAACGCAGAATTGCTTGACGAAATTAAAGCTTTATTCGGACGCATATTCGCGACAAGGAAGTCAGCGCTCTATGCCCTGTTTTCACTTTTTATGATAATACTGATCGGCAGGCTTTTTTACCTGCAGGTTATTCACGGTTCCGATTACCGCTCGAACTATAACCTTAAGATCGAGCGTACCGAGCCTATTAATGCAGCCCGCGGCAATATCTATGACAGAAACGGAAAGCTCCTGGCTTATAATGACCTGGCATATACTGTTACGCTTACCGATGCTGTAGAGTACAAGGATCAGAAGGATCATTATTCAAAGCTTAACGCGGTTATTGCTGATCTGATCACAAATATCGAGAAAAATGGGGATTCGATAGACACTGATTTCGGAATAGTTAGAAGTGACGATGGAAAGCTTAAATTCAGAGATTCAGGAAGTGCAGTAGACAGATTCAGAGCTGATGTCTTTGGAGCCGCCAGAGTAAGTGATTTAAACTACGATGACAAGCTTAAATACAACAAGGCTGAGGCTACACCTGAGCAGATAATGGATTATCTGTACAGCTCGAAGATGTTCTGGATTTCATCGAAGTATAGTGACGAGATGAGATTTAAGATTGCTGTAGTCCGCTATAAAATCTGGCTGAACCGTTACCAGCAGTATGTCGTAACGCCTATTGCTTACGATGTCTCTGATAAGACAGTCGTATATGTAAAAGAGAACTCCGATATCCTTCCAGGAGCTGATATCAGAGATGATACAGTCCGTAAGTATTCCGATCCTGAAGCCTTTGCATCAATTATCGGGTATACTGGAACTATATCTTCAGAAGAGTACGCCGAAAAATCAAAGACCGATGATACTGTAACGATTAACGATCAGGTGGGTAAGTCAGGCATAGAGAAAGTCATGGAAAAGTACTTAGCCGGGAAGAAAGGCTACAGGAAAATCTATGCCAACTCACAGGGTAAGGCTCTTTCTGTAACAGAGGAGAAGAATCCGGTTTCTGGAAATAATGTCTATCTCTCTATCGATAAGGATTTACAGAAGAAGACCTATATCCTGCTGGAAAAAGAGATAGCCGGTATTTTGAACTCAAAGATCGTAAATACAAAGGAGTACCATCTGCCGGAGAGCGGCTCAGGTGCAAATATCGTAGTACCGGTCTATGACGTTTATTTTTCGTTTATCAAAAACGACCTTATCGATATAGACAAGCTGTCGGAAAGCTCAGCCACAGATACCGAGCATAAGGTAAGTGATGCCTTCCAGGCTCATCAGGAGAGATCCATCAGTTACCTTCAGAAAAATATCCTCTCCTCAAAGGCCTCTGTCTATCAGGACTTAAGTGAGGAAGGGCAGGAGTATGCGACCTATATCGTAAAGACCTTAAGAGATAACGGTATTTTAAGTGAGAAGTCCAGGTCCGAGGATGACCCTTATTACAAGAAGTGGTCATCTGAGAAGATTTCTGTTTATACCTACCTGAAATACTGTCTTTCAAAGGGCTGGATCGATTATACAAAGTTTACGACGAATGATACGTTTGTCGATTCTTCTGAGCTCTATAAGGACCTTGAGGATTATATCCTTAATGACGTAGTTAAAAACGATGACTTCAAGAAAATCGTATTCCATTACGCCATCCTAAATGATGAGATAAGCGGTTCAAGCCTCTGCGCTATCCTCTATGATCAGGGTGTCCTTAAAAAAGACAAAGCTACCAGAGATGCCTTACTTAATGGAAGTATCTCAGCGTTTTCATTTGTAAAGGCAAAGCTTAAGAAGCTTGAGCTTACACCTGGTATGCTTGGGCTCGAGCCATCGAGCGGATCATCTGTCGTAATGAATGCTAAGACTGGAGAAATCCTTGCGCTGGTTTCATATCCGGGGTATGATAATAACAAGCTGGCGAATACAGTTGATAATGATTACTATTCATATCTGCTACAGAACTCTTCGAACCCGTTGTATAATTTTGCAACACAGCAGAGAACGGCACCAGGTTCTACTTTTAAGCTCGTGACCTCTACAGCTGGTCTATCTGAAGGCGTTATCTCCACGACTTCTACAATTACCGACAAGGGTGTATTTGAGAAGGTCTCGAATAAGCCAAAGTGCTGGATCTATCCTGGAACGCACGGTACGATAAATGTTTCTGAGGCTATCAGGGATTCATGTAACTACTTCTTCTACGAGGTGGGCTGGAGACTTGCCGGAGGAGACAATAACTATAACGATGCCCGTGGTATCAGACGTATCAGAAAATACGCCAGGCTTTATGGACTCGGAGAAAAGACCGGAGTAGAAATTCAGGAGAACAAGTCGCACATAGCTACTGAGTTCCCTGTTATGGCAGCCATCGGACAGTCAGACAACAACTATACGACAATCGCACTTGCCCGCTATGTGACTGCGGTCGCAAGCTCCGGAAATGTCTATAAGCTGACTCTCTTAGATCATGTGGAGTCACCTGATGGCAAGACTATAAAGTCGTATAAGCCTAAGCTCAAGAGAAAAATAAATGCTATCAACTCTACAGGCTGGGCAGCTATACACTCAGGTATGAGAATGGTGGTTGAAGGACTAGCTACCTTCGATGGCTTCTCTGTAGATGTAGCCGGAAAGACCGGTACAGCACAGCAGTCGGGACACGCAAACCACGCACTTTTCGTAGGATACGCACCTTACGATTCACCGAAGGTTACTATAGCAACGCGTATCGCATATGGATATACTTCGCACAATGCTGCGGATGTATCAAAGGATATTCTTGGATGCTACTTCCACGTGAAGTCATCAGAGAAGAAAGTTAAATCAGATGTCAGTGAAATCACTTCAAATGGTGCTGTAACTGACTGACGGAGGAGACAGCTTTGACAGAAGATATTGTACTAAAGAGCTATAAAAACGGTCTGAGGCTCATTATGAACCCGGACATTTCGATAGAGCAGCTTCTTACTTCTATCTGTAAGAAATTTGCCCACTCGAGAAAACTATTCGGTAATTCTGACCTGGCGATTGCCTTAGAGGGCAGGAGACTTTCGGATGATGAAATTGAGGCAGTAATTCAGTCGATAGAGCGAAACAGTGATGTTACAGTCACCGTTGTAGCCCTTAAGGATAGATTTTTTGAAAAGGAGATGGCCCAGAAGAAGGACGATTTCTATTTTAAAAAATCGGATGAATTTTTAAAGATAGTTAATGGAAATGTCTCTCCTGAAGATAAGGTCACGAGTTCATATGGTCTTTTAGTAACTGGAGATATACTCGAAGGTGGTACCGCAGAGTGCGGTGGCAACCTGATCTGCTTAGGACAGATTTACGGAAATGCTATCTGTGGCAGGCAGACTGGAAAAAAGGCCTGCATTATAGCCGCAGGTATCGTGAATGCGAATATCAGTATAGGAGAATTAAGCGAGAATTTCAGTATTAAGAAAAAAAAGAGATTTTTTTCTAACAGAAATGATATGATAATTGTGACTGTTAAGGATGGAGAGCTTGATGCCTCTGCGTTTACAGGGAGCTTTTGATGTTTCGAAATTACAGGTTTAAGAATTACAATTTCAGACTTGTCGTCTTTGTAGTTGCACTGACTATCTATGGGATTCTGATTATCGGAAGCGCAAACAAAAACTACCAGACCAAGCAGATCATTGGTATGATCCTGGGAATAATAGTTATGGTTGTTGTTTCGATGATAGACTATACGGCGCTTCTGTCGCTGCACTGGGCTTTCTATGGGGTGGCATGTACTATACTTCTTATGGTATTTATCCCGGGTCTTGCACATTCGTCAAAGGGCGCGACGAGATGGGTAAGGCTTGGACCTATTCAGTTTCAGCCTTCAGAGCTGGCAAAGGTGTTTGTCGTGTTATTCCTCGCCTGGTACTTAATGAAGTATCAGGACGAGCTGAATAAGAAGGGAAGACTTTTTCGGACTATTATACTCTGTCTTATCCCGCTTGGACTTATTGTCTTAGAGCCTGACCTTTCGACTACTATTGTTACATTCTGTATTATTTTTGCTATGCTTTTCTATGCAGGGCTTTCTAAAAAAATAGTCGGAGCTGTAGTAGGACTTATTGCAGCCGGGGCATTTGGGGCTATTTTTCTTACACTGCACGCCGGAGGTGTACTGCAGGGCTACCAGAATGAGCGTATCGCGGCCTGGCTTCAGCCGGACAAGTATCCGTCGCAGTCTATGCAGCAGCAGAATTCTATTATGGCGATAGGAAGCGGAGAACTCTTCGGAAAGGGAATCGCGAATACCGGGGCTAATTCAGTAAAGAACGGAAATTATATTCCGGAGCCTCACACTGACTTTATTTTTGCGGTAACAGGAGAGGAGACAGGATTTCTTGGAACTCTTCTGATGGTCGTATTGCTTTTTCTTATAGTCTTTGAGTGCCTTCGCACTGCAAAAAAGGCGAAAGACTTAGCCGGTCAGCTGATCTGTGTAGGTATGGCCTCACTCGTTGGCTTTCAGGCTTTTGTAAATATCTGCGTTGTAACGGGACTGATGCCTAATACCGGACTCCCTCTCCCGTTTGTCAGCTATGGTCTTACATCTCTTGTGACGCTTTACTTCGGAATGGGGTTCGTGCTGAATGTTTCTATTCAGTCAAAGAAGTTCTACGCCGATGAGAGAAATTTTACTTTTGATCTGTCATAATAAAAAAGGAGGCGGTTTCGTATGAACATTGGTCTTGTGGCACATGATGCCAAAAAGAAACTGATGCAGAACTTCTGCATCGCTTATCGGGGAATTCTTGCAAAAAATACTCTCTATGCTACGGGGACTACCGGGAGACTTATTGAAGAGGCAACGAACTTAAGGGTTCACAAATTCCTCTCGGGTCACCTGGGAGGTATGCAGCAGCTTGGTGCAATGATCGAGCACAATGAGATCGATCTTTGTATTTTTCTAAGGGATCCACTTACGGCTAAGGCTCATGAGCCGGATGTAAATGTTATAATCCGTGAGTGCGACGCCCATAACATTCCGCTGGCGACAAACCTTGCTACGGCTGAGGTTCTTGTCTTGGCGCTTGACAGAGGAGATTTGGATTGGCGTGAAATGTACAAGTAAACTTATCAGAAAAATAGCCGCAGTCTCTTTAGCATCTGCGTTTATTTTTACAGGGTGCTCTCAAGAGATAAAGCAGGAGTATTCTCTGATACCACGGGCGCAGCAGTACGGGCTTATAAAAGAGGACGATTCGAAGCTTCTCGCTACTGACCTGTGTCCTTTTGTAAAGAATTCTTCGGGAGCAGAGGATAATACTACGGTCTACGCTGCCGGTGCCTTCAATGACACTACAGGAAAGACAGTCTACAGCCAGAACCTGCTTAATAAAGTATACCCGGCTTCGACTACGAAGATCCTCACAGCCTATGTCGCCCTTAAATACGGTGACCTGAGCAAAAAATACACGGTAAGCGAAAATGCCGTTGATCTTCCTGCAGGTTCATCTGTGGCAAATCTCAAGGCTGGAGATACTCTTACTCTAAAGGACCTTTTAAAGGGAATGCTTATCGTAAGTGGTAATGACGCGGCTACAGCTGTAGCTGAGGCTGTCAGTGGCTCTGTAAGTGATTTTGCTGCTCTGATGAATCAGGAGGCGAAGGAGATGGGAGCTGCGCATTCGAACTTTGTGAATGCGAACGGTCTTCATGATGACAATCACTACACCTGCGCCTATGACATGTACATTATTTTCCACAATGCCTTAAAATACGATGTCTTTAAGAATATCATCAAAGCGGATAAGATGGATGCCAAAGTCACTCATTCTGACGGCACGACTGAGACTGTTACCTATGAGTCCACAAATCTCTATAAGACAAAGCAGGTTTCATCTCCTGATGGAATCAGGGTTATAGGTGGAAAGACCGGAACTACTGATAATGCAGGTTACTGCCTGGTGCTCCTGTCTGAGAACAGCCAGGGACAGCAGATTATTACTACTGTCTACAAGGCCGAGAGCAAATGGGAGCTGTACCAGATGACGAACAGGCTTCTTACATCATTCGCATCTACCTGATTTGCACAATATTTTACTTTTATTGTACGAAGTAAAGGTATAGAATAAACTCAGTTACAAGAAAAGAAACACTTTTTTACAGGAGGCATATATGTCTATTTTAGTTACAGGTGGTGCAGGATTTATCGGAAGCCATACCTGCGTAGAGCTGTTGAACAATGGTTATGATGTAGTGGTTTATGATAACCTCTATAACTCAAGTGAGAAGTCACTCGAGAGAGTGAGGGAGATCACAGGTAAGGACCTGAAGTTCTACAAGGGAGATATCCTTGACCACGATATGCTCGATAAGGTCTTTAAGGAGAATCACATCGACTGTGTAATTCATTTCGCAGGCCTTAAGGCTGTCGGCGAGTCAGTTCATAAGCCGTGGGAATACTACAATAACAACATCACAGGTTCACTTACCCTTGTTGACGCTATGAAGAAGGCCGGCTGCAAGAACCTGATCTTCTCATCATCTGCAACTGTTTACGGAAATCCTGCACAGATTCCTATCACAGAGGAGTGCCCGAAGGGTACCTGCACCAATCCGTATGGCTGGACCAAGTGGATGCTTGAGCAGATTTTTACAGACCTGCACACAGCTGATCCTGAGTGGAATGTTATCCTTCTCAGATATTTCAATCCTATCGGAGCTCATCCGTCAGGACTTATGGGTGAGGATCCAAACGGAATCCCGAATAACCTTATGCCTTATATCACACAGGTCGCTATCGGTAAGCTTCCTGAGCTTGGAATTTTTGGAAACGACTACGATACGCCGGATGGTACCTGCGTAAGAGACTATATCCATGTAGTAGACCTTGCTACCGGCCATGTAGCAGCTCTGAACAAAATAAAAGAGAACATCGGACTTGGCATCTATAATCTTGGTACCGGAAAGGGCTACTCGGTTCTCGATGTAGTAAATAACTTCATGGAAGCTACAGGAGTAAAAATCCCTTACAGCTTCAAGCCTCGTCGTGAAGGTGATGTGCCACAGTGTTATTCTTCAGCTGAGAAGGCCAGGAAGGAGCTCGGTTGGGAAGCTAAGTACGACATCAAAGAGATGTGCCGTGATTCCTGGAACTGGCAGAAGAAGAATCCTAACGGATATAAAGACTGAAAAAATAAACGGCTGCCGCCTCTGCGGCAGCTTTTTATTGCGGTAAGCGGTTATTTTTTCAAGAAGTGAAATTCGATGTCTTGAGAATGTACTAATATAAATACATAATTAATGCTTGACATTTCAATCCGTCTGAGTATAATAGATTTTGTTGTCGCGAATGACACAGACATGGTTCCTTGGTCAAGCGGTTAAGACGTCGCCCTCTCACGGCGAAAACAGGAGTTCGATTCTCCTAGGAACTATTTTCTCATATCTCTTGTTTTTTAGAGAGCGGGTCCTGATACTGGATCTGCTTTTTGTTTTTGTATGAGGGTATTTTATGACAGCTAAAGAATACGAAAAGAAGACGGAGGAATTCCTTACGCCGATCCTTGAAAGGAAAGGACTTAAGCTCTGGGACGTCGTCTTCGAGAAGGAAGGCAAGGAGTATTACCTCACGGCTTATATCGATAAGCCGGGCGGTGTCACGGTCGATGACTGCGAGGAGGTCAGCCGTGAGATGAATGAGATACTCGACAGAGAGGACTACATAAAGGAGGCATACACCTTTGTAGTCAGCTCACCTGGACTAGACCGGCCGCTTAAGAGAGAACGGGATTTTATCAATTCCATCGGCCGCTCGGTTGAGATTAAGACATATAAGGCTATAGATGGGATGAAGGAATTTACCGGAGTCCTGAAGGCCTTTGACAAGGATACAGTTACAGTCGATGAAGGCAGCAGCCAGAGAGTCTTCGACAGAAAAGACATCTCGATGATACGCCTGGCTTTTGAGATCTAAGGAGGACAAAATGGCAGAAAATGAGTTACGCACCGCACTCGATCTTTTAGAGAGAGAAAAGCACATTCCGAGGGAGGCAATCCTTGACGCGATTAAGGAAGCACTGCTTCAGGCATGTGAGAAGACATACGGTACATCGGATAATTTTTCTGTAGTCATGAATAACGATACCTGTGAGTATCACATTTATGAGAAAAAGACTGTAGTTGATGAGGTCACAGATCCGGCTACAGAGATCACACTTTCTGAGGCACACGAGTACGACGGCTCCTATAAGGTCGGTGATACTGTAAATATCGAGATCAAGACCAAGCACAAGGTCGAGCATAAGACTGTTGTCTCTGAAGTATCGAACTCAGCCAAGCAGATCAGCCTTGATGAGGCTCACGAGTACAGCAGCGCATATAAGCTCGGCGATGTGATCGAGATTGAGTCTGATCCTGTTGATTTCGGAAGAATCGCAGCGAAGACTGCGAAGGACACTATCGTCCAGAAGATCAAGGAAGAAGAGAAACTTTCTATTTATGATGAGTTCAAGGCTAAGGAAGGCACTATCGTAACAGGTATAGTTGAGCGCTTTGTCGGAAAGAATATGAGCATCAATCTCGGCAGAACGGACGCTATGCTTATGGAAAGCGAGCAGATAAAGGGTGAGCACTATGAGGTGACAGACAGGATTAAGGTCCTTATCCTTGAAGTATCTGAGGATAAGAGAGGTGCACGAATCCGCCTTACCCGTACTCATCCGGATTTCATCAGATGCCTGTTCACAGAAGAGGTTTCTGAGATCAGAGATGGTATAGTAGAGATAAAGGCTATTTCAAGAGAGGCCGGAAACAGAACAAAGATCGCTGTATATTCGAATGATCCTGATGTAGATCCTGTAGGAGCCTGCGTCGGTATGAATGGAAGCCGTGTAAACGCAGTCGTCTCTGAGATAGGAAAAGAAAAGATTGATATTATCGAGTGGTCCGATAACGCAGCAAGCTTCATAGAGAATGCCCTCGCTCCTGCAAAGGTTATCGCTGTTGTGGCTGATTCTGATGAGAAGAGAGCTAAGGTCGTAGTACCTGATTTCCAGCTCTCACTTGCTATCGGACGTGAGGGACAGAATGCCCGTCTCGCAGCCCGCCTGACTGGTTTCAGAATTGATATCAAGAGCGAGTCACAGGCCCGCGAACTTGGAGATGAGTTCATTGATATGAGCGGCTATTATGATGATGTGTATGATGATGACTATGAGGAAGGTGCAGACTCAGATGAGGATGCTTCAGATTCAGAGTCGGATGAGTACCAGGAAGCAGACGATGATCAGTCTGATGACTATGAAGATGCTGATACTTCTGAGGAAGAGGGTTCAGCTTCTGATACTGATTCAGAGGATTGATCATGAAGCCACAGCGTAAGTGTGCAGGCTGCGGAGAGCTTAAGGATAAAAAAGAACTGATTCGTGTCGTTCGGACTCCTGAAGGAGAATTCCGTATCGATACGACCGGCAAAGCCGCAGGCCGTGGTGCATATATCTGCAGAAAAAAAGAATGTCTTGAAGCAGCAAAGAAAAATCATGGCCTCGAGCGTTCATTCCGTCAGAAAATAAATAATGAAGTGTATGACAGATTAGCGGAGGAATTAAATAATCAGTGACAGATAAGGTCTTATCGCTATTATCGCTGTCTAAGAAGGCAGGCAGAATAAAGTCCGGAGGATTTCAGACAGAGGAAACCATAAAGTCTGGAAAAGCAGTGCTTGTTATAGTATCGTCTGATGCTTCCGATAATACTAAGAAGCATTTTTCCGATATGGCTGCATTCCGGGATATACCTTTCCGTATCTATTCTGATTCGGGAAGCATAGGACATGCCTTGGGGCAGGATATGCGAAAGACCGTGGCAGTTACTGACCAGGGCTTCGCTGACAGGATATTGGAACTTATAGATTCAGCAGACACAAGGAGGAATACCGATGGCAAAGAAAAGGATATATGAAGTGGCTAAAGAGCTTGGCGTCACAAATAAGGATATAGTCGATTACTTTGCTTCCAAAGGAGTCAACTACGTGCCTGCAAATAATCTTGAAGAAGCACAGGTAAAAGAAGTACAAGATCATTTTTCAAAGAAAAGTGCCCCTGTGGCTGATACAAAGGAAAAGCCTAAGTCGGTTGTAAAGAAAGATGCAGGTGCCAATAAGGAGGAAAAAGCCAGAGTGGCAGAGAAAGAACCAGAAAAGAAACCGGTAAGTAATGACAAGAAGCCGGAAGAGCAAAAGAAGAAGAAAAATATCACTGCTGTCTTTCATGTAGAGAACAGAAACAGCCGAAACGGTTCAAAGGACAGAGGCGACAGAGGCCGTAACAAGGATGACAGAAGGGACAGAGACAGAAGACCGGCTGGAAGAGGACCGATAAAACCACGCAGAGGCGCTGATATGGCCCGCCCGAAGGCACTTGACAGTTATCCTGATGAGACATTTACCAAGAAGAAGCCTGCGCCTGAGAAGAAGGAGGCTGTAAATAAACCTGATACTTCAAAGAAGACAGAGGCTCCTACTGAGAAGAAGGAGAAGGCTTCAAGCGGTCCTGTAAAGCTCGGTAATATCATGGACGAGATCCAGGAGCAGAAAAAGAAAGCTGCCGAGAGAAAGAAGGAAGCTGCCGCCGAGAGAAAAGAAAGAAGAGAGAGAGCACAGAGGAATAACGAGAATGGCCGTGGTGGTGATAGAAACGGAGGCCGTTCTTTCGGAGGCGGAAACAGACAGCAGCGTCCTTCTGCCGGTGATGAGGCTATTCCTCAGGAGACCAAGGGACATCATAATCAGAATCACCATAAGAAGGGCAGAGGAGATCATGACGCACTTGGTAAGAAGCAGGAGAACTTCGTAAGTCTTGAGAAGAAGGCTCTTAAGAAGAAGCCTAAGAATAATGGTGCCAAGACTGAGAAGAGAAATCCGGATGAGATTCTTTCAATTACGATTCCGGATCACATCACTCTCCGTGACCTCGCTGATAAGATGAAGGTATCTTCATCAGAGATCATCAAGAAGCTCTTCCTTGAAGGAAAGGCCTATACTCTTAACTCGGATCTCTCATTTGAAGAGGCTGAGGAGATTGCAGAGGAGTTTAACTGCATCTGTGAGCAGGAGGAGAAGGTCGATGTCATCGCTGAACTCGTAAAGGACGACGAGGATGACCCATCAACTCTGGTTCCCAGACCACCTGTTGTCTGCGTTATGGGTCATGTTGATCATGGTAAAACTTCACTCCTCGATAAGATTCGTCATACTCACGTATCTGACAGAGAGGCCGGCGGTATCACCCAGAAGATTGGCGCTTATGTCGTAAGCATCAACGGAAGAAAGATCACCTTCCTTGATACTCCTGGTCATGAGGCTTTCACGGCAATGCGTATGCGTGGTGCGAATTCGACAGATATCGCTATCCTCGTTGTAGCTGCTGATGATGGTGTTATGCCACAGACTATAGAGGCTATAAACCATGCAAAGGCTGCCGGAGTTGAGATCATAGTTGCTGTAAATAAAATCGATAAACCGAATGCAAATGTCGAGAGGGTCAAGCAGGAGCTTTCAGAGTACGACCTGATTCCAGAGGACTGGGGCGGAAGCACAATCTTCGTTCCTGTATCAGCTCATACCGGAGAGGGTATTGACCAGCTCCTTGAGATGGTTCTTCTTACAGCTGATGTCATGGAGCTTAAGGCAAATCCTAAGAGAAATGCCAGAGGCTTATGCATCGAGGCAGAGCTTGATAAGGGCCGTGGTGTTGTTGCTACTGTTCTTGTACAGAAGGGTACTCTCCATGTCGGAGATCCTGTAGCAGCCGGAGCTTCATTCGGTAAGGTTCGTGCGATGCTCGATGAGAACGGAAAGCATTTAAAGAAGGCTGGCCCGTCAACTCCTGTAGAGATCCTTGGTCTCTCAGAGGTTCCAAACGCCGGTGAGATCCTTACCGCCTTTGATACAGAGAAGGAAGC
Source organism: uncultured Lachnospiraceae bacterium (assembly GCA_900316165.1). GTDB lineage: Bacteria > Bacillota > Clostridia > Lachnospirales > Lachnospiraceae > Weimeria. The sequence goes on from ONBW01000017.1 coordinate 32,354, forward strand.
CCGTGATTATGCAGCTACCTTCGTATCTGTAAATAAGGATAAGCTCGTAGAGGAGACCAGACGTGGAATGAGTCTTGATGACCTCTTCAACCAGATCCAGGCTGGTAATGTCAAGGAATTAGACATCATCGTAAAGGCCGATGTTCAGGGCTCTGTCGAGGCTGTCCGCACCTCACTTGAGAAGCTCTCTAATGATGAGGTTGTCGTTAAGGTCATCCATGGCGGTGTTGGTTCTATCACAGAATCAGATGTAAACCTTGCAGCTGCATCAAATGCCGTAATCATTGGATTCAACGTTAAGCCTGATAACGTCGCAAAGGAGAACGCTGACCGTGAAGGCGTAGATATCCGCCTGTATAAGGTCATCTACAATGCTATCTCCGATGTCGAGAGCGCTATGAAGGGTATGCTCGAGCCTATCTATGAGGAGCAGGTAATCGGACATGCTACTGTAAGACAGATATTCAAGGCTTCAGCCATCGGAAATATCGCAGGTTCAGTAGTCGATGACGGTTACCTCGAGAGAGACTGCACAGTTCGTGTACGCCGCGGAGATGAGCAGATCTACGAGGGCAAGCTTGTATCCTTAAAGAGATTCAAGGACGACGTAAAGCAGGTTAAGGCCGGCTACGAGTGTGGTCTTGTCGTAGAGGGCTTCTCTGATTATCAGGAGAATGATACGTTCGAGGCTTATAAGATGGTTGAGGTTGAGCGTAAATAAGAGATTTAAAGCTGCGGAAAGCAAGTCTTTTCGCGGCTTTTTTAAAAAATAAAGGAAAAAGCCATGAGAAAAGGAAGTACAAAAAATAACAGGATAAATGAGGATGTCGCAAGAGTCATTTCTGTTATCCTTCGCGAAGACGTAAAGGACCCGCGTATATCACCTATAGTTTCTGTAACTGAGGCCATCGTAGCACCTGATCTTAAGACTGCAAAGATTTTTATCTCAGTCTTAGGAAGTGACGAGGACGGCGAGAGGACAATGGAGGGAATCAAGTCATCAGCAGGCTATATCAGACATCAGCTTGCTGAGAGACTTAACCTCAGGAACACTCCGGTTCTTGACTTCATACTTGATAAGTCTATAGCCTATGGTGTAGATATGTCCCACAAGATCGACGAGGTCATGGAGCACGATGAAGAGATAGAGAAGGAAAGAGGAGACAAATGAGATTAGACGATTATTTAAATGATGTTCATACAGTAGGTGTCTCAGGTCATGTAAGGCCTGATGGAGACTGCATCGGCTCTGTGCTCGGTGTCTACAACTATATCAGAAAGACTCACCCGGATATTCAGATAATCCCGTACTTAGAGCCGGTTCCGTTTGATTTTGAATTTCTCCCGGGAGTCGATAAGCTTAAGAGAGCAAACAAATTTGATGGCACGAAGTATGACCTGTTTATCGCCTGTGACTGCGGAGATTTAGGAAGACTTGGGGATTCAGGCGTTTATTTTTCAAATGCTTTAAAGACTATCTGCATAGATCACCACGAGACAAATGGCGCATTTGCGGATGTAAACTATGTGTTCCCTGAGGCCTCAAGCACCTGCGAGCTTATAGGGCAGATCATTGATAATGATAAAATCGATAAGGATATCGCTTCCTGCCTTTACACTGGGATAGTTACAGATACAGGCTGCTTCCAGTACAACTGTACGCACAGAAGCACTATGGAGTTCGCCGGAGTTCTTATGGATAAGGGCATCGACTATCCGTTTATCGTAGACCATGTATTTTACGAAAAGAGCTTAAAGCAGCTTCAGATGCTTGGCGTAGGCATAACGAACGCTAAGGTCTTCTGCAATAGAAAAGTAATCGGAAGCTACGTGACCGCTGATGAGATGAAAAAATACGACGCTGCCCCAAAGAATATGGAAGGCGTCGTAAGCACTCTCCGCTCTGTTAATGGAGTTGAGGTGGCACTGTTCATGTATCCGACCGAAAAGGGCGATTACAAGGTTTCTGCGAGAGCGTCAACTGATACTGTAGACCTCTCAAAGCTCGCCTCAGAGTACGGCGGCGGCGGACACAAGAGAGCCGCAGGCTTCTCGCTTGACGGAGATGATCCTGCTGCTATGGTCGAAATGCTTGTAGAAAAAATCGCGCCTTTCTTCGGAGAGAACTGATGGACGCTGGAATTTTAGTTATGGATAAGCCAGAGGGCTTTACCTCCTTTGATGTGGTGGCAAAGCTCCGCGGCATCCTGCATATCAAAAAAATAGGCCACACCGGAACTCTCGATCCCTTAGCCACAGGTGTTCTGGTAGTCTGTGTCGGCCGTGCCACAAAGCTTGTAAGTAAGCTTACCGCCGAGGAGAAGGTCTATGAGGCTGGTATCCTCTTCGGAGAGAAACGCGATACAGGTGATATCACTGGAAAAATAACCGCCACCTCAGAAGAACCAATTACAGAGGAGCAGTTTAAGGCTGTCTTTCCAGGGTTTACCGGTGATATAAAGCAGATTCCACCTATGTACTCTGCTAAAAAAGTAAACGGAAAAAAGCTCTATGAGTACGCGCGAGAGGGTATAGAAATTGAGAGAGAGCCTGAGGATATACATATCTATTCACTCGAACTCCTTGATTTTTCCTATCCGCACGCATCTATAAGGGTGCACTGCTCGAAGGGCACCTATATAAGGACTCTTATCGAGGACCTGGCCGAGGCTGCCGGAACTTTCGCCACTATGGAGAGCCTCAGACGAACGAAAAACGGTGATTTTTCTATTGATGAGGCGGTGACCTTTGAGGAGCTTGAGGCAGCAGATGACCCGTGGACTCTTGTAAAACCGGTAGAAGTATAATGGAAATCATAAAAGGAATAGAAAACTATCTTCATACATTTCCGACTGCTGTAACTGTCGGCAAATTCGACGGGATCCACCAGGGACATGAGGCACTTGTTTCTCTTATTACAAGTGAAAAGAACCTTAAAAGCGTAATGGTCACTTTTGGAAAGTCGCCTAAGCAGGTGCTCTTCGATCCTGATATGAAGTTTATCGTTACGGAAGAGGAGAGGAACGCTATCCTTGAAAAACAGGGGATTGATATTCTTCTTATCCTGCCTTTTGACGATGACCTGATGCACTTATCTCCTGAGGATTTCATCGGGATGCTTGTAGAAAAGGTGCATATGCGTTACATGGCAGTAGGAAGTGACTTCACCTTTGGCTACATGGGAGCCGGAAACACCACTCTTCTTAAAAAGCTTTCAGATGAGCTTCACTTCAAATGCGATGTGATCAAAAAAATCCAGGAGGACGGAGCTGATATAAGCTCTACCCGAATCAGGGATTTGATTAAAAAAGGAGATGTGAAGGAAGCGAGAAGACTCCTGGGCAGACCGTATTTTATCTATGGAGATATAGTACACGGAAAGCACATAGGAACAGGAATGGGAATCCCTACGATAAATCTTATCCCGCCTGAAAAGAAGCTGCTTCCCCCATTCGGAGTTTATATCACGACTGTAGATATCGGCGGACGTATCTATCACGGTGTCACAAATGTGGGCAATAACCCTACTATATCAGATGGCAACCGGATTACGGTAGAGACCAATCTTCTCGATGTGAATACTAATCTCTACGGTGAGACGGCAGCGGTTACTTTTTACGAATACCTAAGACCGCAGAAGAAATTCGAAAGTATCGAGGCTCTTAAGGCAGAGATAGAAAAAAATATCCGACAAGCAAGAGAATTTTTCAATCGTGATTGACAAGTATATATCTTTATGATATTATTTTCTAGTTGTTTTCCACGCCCTGAGGTTCGAGCAATCCGACGGCCGCATGGTGTGCGAAGTATTTTTTAAAGAAAGGATCCAAAGAAATGATCACAAAAGAGAAAAAGACAGAAATCATCAACAAGTATGCCCGCAGCGAGGGAGATACTGGTTCACCTGAGGTTCAGGTAGCAGTTCTTTCTGAGAGAATCGCTGAGCTTACAGAGCACTTAAAGCAGAATCCTAAGGATCATCACTCAAGACGTGGACTTCTGAAGATGGTTGGTAAGAGAAGAAACCTTTTAGCATACTTAAAGAACAAGGATATCGAGCGTTATCGTAACCTTATCTCAAGCCTTGGTCTTCGTAAGTAATTATGCAACTTTACAGGGGCTTTATTCACTAAGGCCTCTGTTTTTTAGTTTAAGAAACAGTCATGGAAACAGACTGATCAGAGTATTCTGATCCGTTTATCCTGTGACTGTTTCGTGAAAGGACATTCTATGCTTAGAAAAACTTATCAGATGGACCTTGCCGGAAAGCCTTTAAAGATTGAGGTTGGTAAGGTCGCAGCTCAGGCGAATGGAGCAGTGCTTATTTCTTACGGAGATACCACAGTTCTTTCCACTGCTACAGCATCAGACCAGCCAAGAGAGGGCGTTGATTTCTTCCCTCTTTCAGTTGAGTTCGAGGAGAAGTTCTACTCTATCGGTAAAATCCCTGGAGGATTCAACAAGCGTGAGGGTAAGGCCTCAGAGAACTCAGTTCTTACAGCCCGTGTTATCGACCGTCCTATGAGACCGCTTTTCCCAAAGGATTTCAGAAACGACGTTACTCTTAACAATCTCGTTCTCTCTGTTGATCCTGAGTGCAGACCGGAGCTTGTAGCTATGATCGGAACAGCTATGGCTACCTGTATTTCAGATATCCCATTTGACGGTCCTTGTGCTATGACTCAGATCGGTATGAAGGACGGAGAGTTCATCGTAAACCCTTCACAGGCTGACTGGGACTTCGGTGATCTTCAGCTTACTGTTGCTTCTACCCGTGATAAAGTCATCATGATCGAGGCTGGTGCAAACCTTATCTCTGATGATACAATGATCGAGGCTATCTACAAGGCTCATGACGTAAACCAGCAGATCATTAAGCTTATCGATCAGATGGTTTCAGAGGTCGGCAAGGAGAAGTTTACATACGAGAGCTGTGCTGTTCCAGATCAGATGCTTGAGGACATCAAGAAAATCGTTCCTCCGGCTGAGATGGAGGAGGTTGTATTTACAGATGATAAGCAGACCCGTGAGGCTAATATTGCAGCTATAACAGAGCGCCTTTCAGAGGCTTTTGCTGATAACGAGGATTACCTGGCACTTTTACCAGATGCAGTTTATCTCTATCAGAAGAAGACTGTAAGAAAGATGATCCTCAAGGATCACAAGAGACCAGACGGACGTGAGATAACTCAGATCAGACCTCTTTCAGCTGAGGTAGACCTGATCCCTAGAGTTCACGGTTCTTCAATGTTTACCAGAGGTCAGACTCAGATCTGTGATATTGTAACACTTGCTCCTCTTTCGGAGGTCCAGAGAGTTGAGGGACTTGACCCGAATATCACAGAGAAGAGATACATCCACCAGTACAATTTCCCTTCATACTCTGTAGGTGAGACCAAGCCTTCAAGAGGACCAGGACGTAGAGAAATCGGACACGGAGCTCTTGCAGAGAGAGCCTTAAAGCCAGTTCTTCCTTCAATTGAGGAGTTCCCATATGCTATCCGTGCCGTATCAGAGACCTTCGAGTCAAACGGTTCTACATCAATGGCTTCTACCTGCGCTTCATGTATGTCACTTATGGCTGCAGGTGTTCCTATAAAGGACATGGTAGCTGGTATCTCCTGCGGACTTGTAACCGGAGACACAGATGATGACTACATCGTACTTACCGATATCCAGGGACTCGAGGATTTCTTCGGCGACATGGATTTCAAGGTTACAGGAACTCATGACGGAATCTCAGCTATTCAGATGGATATCAAGATTCACGGTCTCACAAGACCTATAGTAGAAGAGGCCATTCACAGAGCTCATGAGGCCAGAAACTTCATCATGGATACCTGCATGAGCAAAGCCATTGCAGCTCCAAGAGATCATGTGGCAGCACTTGCACCAAAGATTTCATTCATCCAGATCCCTGTTGAGAAGATTGGTGATGTAGTAGGTCAGAAGGGTAAGACTATTAATGAGATCATTGCCCGTACAGGTGCAAAGGTCGATATAGATGATGACGGCAGAGTATCTGTAAGCTCTCTTGATCCTGAGGCTAATGAGAAGGCTATCGAGATGATTAAGACTATCGTTACAGACTTCCACAAGGGACAGATCCTCAAGGGAACAGTCGTATCGATAAAGGAATTCGGTGCCTTCGTAGAGTTCGCTCCTGGTAAGGAGGGAATGGTACACATCTCAAAGATTGCTCCTGAGCGTATCGAGCACGTCGAGGATGTGCTCACACTTGGAGATAAGGTTACTGTTATCTGCCTTGGAAAAGACAAGACAGGCCGTATGAGCTTCTCCATCAAGGACGTTCCAAAGGACGCAAAGTAACTAAATGATTTCAGAGTCAAAACCCAAGCATAACTGCTTGTGAGATTTTCACCCCGCCACAGAGAATTGAGCCTGCTTTTTTCTGTGGCGGTATTTTTATAAAAGCTATGAAAATAATAGTTGTTGGTGCCGGAGCAGCCGGAATGGCAGCCGCTGTCTCAGCTGCAGAAAAGGGCGCAAAGGTCACGATCCTTGAAAGAAATGAAAAGGCCGGAAAGAAAATCTATATCACAGGGAAAGGCAGATGTAATTTCACAAACGCTGCTCCGATAGATGATTTCTATGCAAATATTGTTACGAATCCGAAGTTTATGTATTCGGCCTTTGCCCACTTTGACAATAATGACCTGATAAAGTTCATAGAGGATTCAGGAGTGCGGACAAAGGTCGAGCGCGGTGGAAGGCTTTTTCCAGAGTCAGACCGTGCTTCGGATATCACAAAGGCCTTCACTAATAGACTGCATGAGCTTGGTGTAGAGATAAAGCTTAATACAAGGGTCTTAGGACTTATAGAGGAGAATGGCGCTGTAGTCGGCGTAAAAGCCTGCGAGGAGGGCCATATCTCCTCACAGAGGGAGTACAGAGCAGATGCCGTAATCCTAGCCTGCGGAGGTAAGTCCTATCCTACGACAGGATCGGATGGAAATATTATCCCGGTACTGAAGAACTTAGGCCTTAAGGAAAATGAATGTTATCCAGCCTTAGTTCCCTTAGAGACTGAGGAAGACTACATCAAAGAGATGCAGGGGCTATCACTTAAAAACGTCGAGCTTCGTATTTTTTCAGAGAAGAAGAAAAAGCCGATTTACGACGAATTCGGTGAGATGCTCTTTACGCACTTCGGGATATCAGGACCGATAGTTCTCTCAGCCTCTTCGAAAATTGCAAAAACTCTTATAAAAGAGGAACAGCTTAAGGCCGAAATCGACCTAAAGCCTCATCTTGAGGAAGAGAAGCTCAGAAACAGACTGATCCGAATAGTTGAGGAAAATCCAAACAAGAGCTTTGCACACTTCTTCGATGACCTGCTACCTTCTAAAATGATTCCGGTCATGCTTGAGCTTTCTGGTATTGATACATCAAAGAAGCTCAATTCTGTGACAAAGCAGGAGAGGGAAGAGGTGCTTAATCTTCTTAGACACTTCCCACTTACGATAACAGGAACCCGTGGCTTTAAGGAGGCAATCATCACTGGCGGCGGCCTGTCTGTAAAAGAGGTGGATCCGAAGACGATGCAGGTGAAGAAGTTCCCTGGTCTTTATGCCTGCGGTGAGATGCTCGATGTCGACGCCCTGACAGGCGGCTTTAATCTGCAGAGTGCTTTCTCTATGGGCGCGCTCGCAGGTTATTCGGCGGCATTATCACAGACCAGTCGTTATTGATAACAGCGGCCACGAGCAACGGCTCACTAGGTCACGTCTATCAGTGGCAGCAGTACAAATACGAGCATTAAGGAGGTAAAAATGAGTAAGCAGATAGCGATAGATGGTCCGGCTGGAGCCGGAAAGAGCACGATAGCAAAGAGACTAGCTAAGGAGCTCTCGTTTGTGTATGTGGATACTGGTGCTATGTACAGAAGCATCGGTCTTTATATGATAAAAAACGGCATCGATATCCATGACAAGGATGCAGTAGAGAAAGCTTCAGAGAAGGCTGATGTAAGCCTTAAGTATATAGACGGAACTCAGCACGTAATCCTTAACGGAGAGGATGTATCTGATCAGATAAGGACAGAGGAGGTAAGCAAGGCAGCAAGTGTCGTAAGCGCCTACCCACAGGTCAGAAAGAACCTTACAGCCTTACAGAAAAAGCTCGCTGAGTCTGAAAATGTCGTAATGGACGGAAGAGATATCGGTACCTGCGTGCTTCCTAATGCTGATCTTAAAATCTATCTGACAGCCTCAGCTGAGGTCCGTGGTAAGAGGCGTTTCAAAGAGCTTACCGCAAAGGGCGAGAAGGCTGACCTTACTGAGATAGTTGAGGATATCAAGAAGCGTGATGAGGCCGATATGACCCGTGAGATTTCCCCTCTCAAGAAGGCGGACGATGCTGTAGAAGTAGACTCTTCAGATATGACAATAGATGATGTAGTAGCACGGATAAAGGGTCTCTATGACTGATAGTATTTTTACAAGGATAAATGACAGATACTCTGGAATGACGAAAGGGCAGCAGCAGCTCTCGGCTTACATCACCGACTGTATAGACAAGGCAGCTTTTATGAATGCGGCTGAACTTGGCGCAAACGTTGGAGTCAGTGAATCAACTGTCGTAAGGTTTGCGTCATTCCTGGGATATTCTGGGTACAAGGATTTTGCCGCTGCGATGGCGCACGAGGTAAAAAGCCACCTGATTCCTCAGGGACCGAAGGAGGCTCCTTATATCTCAGCGGATATAAAAGATACTCTTACCGACACCTTAAAGCAGGATATAGAAAACCTCGAGAATACGAAAAATGCCATAGATCACGGTGCTTTCTTAAATGCTATAGATCTGCTTCTTAATGCTAAGCGGGTTTTTGTAGTCGGAGTAAGGTCATCAGCGCCACTCGCAGATTATCTGGCCATGTATCTGCGTCAGGCACTGCCTGATGTAAGAGTTTTATCAAAGGGCAGCATTCAGCATTTTTTCTATGAGGTACTTGACCTCGATGAGGACGATGTGGTCGTCGGGATAAGCTTCCCAGGCTATTCTCTTTCGGTGCTTCGTCTCCTCGAATATGCCAGGACCAGGAACACACCTGTCATTACTCTTACAGACAGCGTGCATTCGCCGATGAATATGTATTCCACCTGCAATCTTACAGCAGCGTGTGAAAGGAATGCATTTGCATCTTCTCCTGTAGCTGCAATGAGTGTTGTAAGTGCACTTATGATGGGCGTGCTCTCAAAGTGCTCAGACAAGGTTCGTGAGCGGAACAGACAGATGGAAGAACTTTTAAATGAATTTGATTTTTCAGGGGCCGACAGAATGGACCCATTAAAGGATTCTGCTTTATGAATATTATTTTAGCTGAGAGCGCAGGCTTCTGCTTTGGCGTAAAGCGTGCGGTCTCAATGGTTGAGGAGCAGATAAAGCTTCACCCGGATTTAAAAATCTATACATATGGCCCGATTATCCACAACGAAAATGTCGTTGAGGATTTCAGAAAACAGGGTGTGGAAGTCATGGCTGAGGACAGTGACCCGAAGTCATACGAAAAGGGTATTGTAATCCTGCGTTCTCATGGTGTATCAAAAAAAGTACAAAATTCGATTGAGGCCGCCGGACATGACATTGTTGACGCGACCTGCCCGTTTGTAAAAAAGATTCACAATCTTGCGATGGAGGCTTCCGAAAAGGGAGATTATATTTTGATCATCGGAGACCGCAAACACCCCGAAATACAGGGCATTTGCGGTTGGATAGAGGGAAAGGATTTCTCGGTTATCCAGACTGAGGAGGAAGCCGTTCATTTTTCAATGGATGATCCTAAGAGAAAAATAACCGTTCTTTCACAGACGACATTTAATCACAAGAAATTTCAGGTTTTAGTTGAAATCTTAAGGCAAAAAGGGTATGATATTAATGCTCTAAATACAATCTGTAATGCTACAGCCGAACGCCAGGATGAGGCGGCACGTATTGCTGGGGAAGTAGACGTGTGTCTCGTGATAGGCGGCAGGAACAGTTCGAATACCAGAAAGCTTTATGATATCTGCAGGCAGAAATGCCAGAAGACTTACTTTCTTGAGACAGCGGGTGATCTCGATACAGAGGTTCTTGATTCTGCGGAGAATGTCGGTATTACAGCAGGGGCATCTACCCCAGCGAAAATTATTCAGGAGGTCATTAGTAAATGTCAGAAATGAGTTTTGACGAAATGCTGGATGCGTCTTTCAAAGCCGGATGAGATAATTCTTAATATCGGCACGAAGGCAGACGGTGTCATCACCAGAAGCGAGTACTCAAACGATTCAAACCTCGATCTTACCACAGTTACATCTGTTGGTTCCACAATGGAGGCAGTAGTAGTCAAATACAGCGAGACAGAAGGTCAGGTTACACTTTCATACAAGCGTCTTGCACAGGAGAGAGGAAATAAGCGCTTAGAGGAAGCTTTCAACAACAACGAGGTATTAAAGGCCAAGGTAGTTCAGGTTCTTAACGGTGGTCTTTCTGCTGACGTTGACGGTGCCAGAGTATTTATCCCGGCCAGCCTTGTATCAGACACTTATGAGAGAGACCTCTCTAAGTATAAGGATCAGGAGATTGAGTTCGTTATCACTGAGTTCAATCCTCGCAAGCGCCGCATCATCGGCGACAGAAAGCAGCTCCTTGTTGCTGAGAAGCAGAAGAAGCAGGATGAGCTTCTTGCTACTCTTAAGGTTGGCGACGTTATCGAGGGAACTGTAAAGAACGTTACTAACTTCGGTGCTTTCATCGACTTAGGCGGTATCGATGGTCTTCTTCATATCTCAGAGATGAGCTGGGGCCGTATCGATAACCCTAATAAGGTCTTCAAGAACGGCGATAAGGTTAAGGTCTTCATCAAGGACATCCACGATAACAAGATCGCTCTTTCTATGAAGTTCCCGGATCAGAACCCTTGGAACAACGCTTCTGAGAAGTATGCCGTTGGTACAATCGTTCATGGAAAAGTAGCACGTATGACAGACTTTGGTGCTTTCGTTGAGCTTGCACCTGGAGTTGATGCTCTTCTTCATGTATCTCAGATTTCAAAAGAGCATGTAGACAAGCCTTCAGACGTATTAAAGGTTGGTCAGGAAATCGATGCTAAGATCGTTGAGTTCCGTGAGTCAGATCACAAGATCTCACTTTCTATCAAGGCTATGGATACTGATTCAGATAAGACTGAGGAATAATCCTGTCATAGGATTTTTAATGGCGGGCGGTGTAAGCCGTCCGCTCTTTTTTGGGAGGTTTTTTATGGAGGGCTATGAGGAGTTTAAAAAGCAGATTCTTCTGCTTACAAACATTGACCTTTCTCTCTACAAGGAAAAACAGATGAGACGGCGCATCGACTCGCTTGTAGTCAAGCATCGTCTGGATAATTATCCTGCTTTTGTAAAACTTCTTCGTGAAGACAAGGCGGCTTTTGAAGAGTTCATCAATTTTCTTACGATAAATGTCTCTGAGTTTTACCGTAACCCTGATCAGTGGAAGCTTCTTGATGAGGAGTATTTTCCATATCTGATAGGTAAATTTGGCAAGAACTTAAAAGTCTGGAGCGCTGCCTGCTCTACAGGTGATGAGCCGTATTCTCTGGTAATGGCTCTTTCAAAGCATGTTCCTCTTTCGAATATCAGGATCATCGCTTCAGATATCGACAAGCAGGTTCTCGCTCAGGCTAAGGCTGGGCTCTACTCGGAGAAGAGCATTAAGTCCGTTCCTGATGAGTTCAAGAAAAAGTATTTCAAGCAGATTGGTTCTTCTTATCAGATTTCCGATGAGATCAAGAACCGCGTGGATTTCAGGGAAGGCAATCTTTTAAGAGATGAGTACCCATCTGGCTGCGACATGATCGTCTGCAGAAACGTTGTTATCTATTTTACAGATGAGGCGAAGCTCGAGATCTACAAGAAGTTTAACAGGTCACTAAAGAGCGGCGGCCTGTTATTTATCGGAAGCACTGAACAGATAATGGAATACAAGGACTTAGGATACAAACGCCGTAGTTCATTTTTCTATGAAAAAGTGTAAAAAATATCCCGTACCGAGAGGCACGGGATATTTTTTGCTCCTATGAATTAAAGTCAATGCTTTATAATAATCTAGGCATGTATCATATTCAGAGCAAACAAAAAAGCAGATTATTTAAAACTCTAATCTGCTCTGAATGTGATACTGCCGGATTGTACC
>ONBW01000093.1 GCA_900316165.1 uncultured Lachnospiraceae bacterium
CAATGAAATGCTCTTCAACCTTGGCTCATCCTTACTTGAGGAAACTATGAGAAACCTTGATAAATTAACAAAAAAACACTTGACAATGTAGGGAGGTAAAATGATATGGCTGCAAAGGATTTTAAGTTTGAGATAATAAAAGAGATAGGGGTGCTCTCAGAAGGCTCAAAAGGATGGCGCAAGGAATTGAACCTGGTATCATGGAACGGTTCGGAGCCTAAGTATGCTCTTCGTGACTGGGCACCGGAACATGAGAAGATGGGGAAGGGTATAACCTTGACTGAAGAAGAGGCAGAGAAGCTAAAGCAGTTACTTGATAGAGCCTTGGTGGGATAACAGATGAATATACAGGCAGTATGACACCGTATTATTACTCCGGTGATGGCCAGCTCACTGCTTTTGTACGTATAGGTAATGAAAGTGTTCCAGCAACATCTGAAAAACTTCGTGAACTGGTTCTTAAAGGTAGTGGACAGACTTATGACAGTCTGCCTTCAAGATATAAGTTCTCAGATATGGCATTTACGAAGCTTAAGTCAGTCTATAAGCAGAGGACAGGAAATACTTTTGAGGACTCTGATTATGAGTCATTTGGAATTGTGGATGAGAATGGCAGGCTGACCAATGCAGGGGCACTTATCGCAGATGAGTCACCAATCAGGCAGTCAAGGGTATTCTGCACCAGATGGAACGGACTCGACAAGGCATCAGGTATCATAGATGCTATTGATGACAATGAGTTTTCGGGCGGGCTTATAAACCTTCTGCAGGATGGCATGGATTTTGTCATGCATAATTCTAGCAAAGCCTGGATGAAGACCCCGGACGGACGTAAAGAATTTCCTGAGTATCCGTAGAGAGCAGTGCAGGAAGGCATAGTAAATGCGCTGATTCACCGTAACTATCTGGAACTGGGTAGTGAAGTTCACATTGATATGTTTGATGACCGCATAGAGATATATTCACCAGGCGGAATGGTCAGCGGGATACCTCTTACCAGAGACAATATCCTTGCAATCCCGTCGAAAAGACGCAATCCGGTTATTGCTGATATATTCAGTCGTCTTAAGTATATGGAACGCCGTGGCAGTGGTTTTAAGAAAATCATAGGAGATTATGAAAAGCAGCCGAACTTTACGAAAGATAAAGAACCGGTATTTAATGATTCGTATGACAGTTTTGTTCTGACCATATATAATCTCAACTATGGAAATGTCCCTCAAGATGTCCCTCAAGATGTCCCTCAAGGATATGACATTGGATTACAGATAAAGCAGCTTATCCAAAAGGATAATAAGATTACAAGGAAGCGGATAGCTGAGATACTGGGAATAAGTGAAAAGACGGTAGGACGAAAAATAAAGGATATGAATGATGTACACTATATAGGCAGAGGATATAGCGGCCACTGGGAGATAGGAAGGGAAGATAATGACTGACGCGGAACAGAGAGAAGCTGCAAGGCAGTTCGCAAATAAATGGAAAGCAGGTGGGGATGAGAAGCAGGATTGTCATGCTTTCTGGATTCAGCTGCTTCAGAATGTCCTCGGGGTGCATGACAAATCAGAAAGATGATCTGCAGGCATTATCAATTAAAGCGAAGAATATCGATTATGTAGCAGGATGGTATTACAAGGCCGCAGAGCTAATGCATGATACTAAAATAATTACATCTTTTGTTTCAACAAATTCAATTACACAGGGGGAACAGGTATCAGCTATATGGAAGCCGCTGTACACAAAGTATGATGTCAATATCAGATTTGCATACCGTACTTTTTTGAAAAATTTCTGGATAAGCTGCATGAGCAGGGTTATGAGATTAAGTGCGGAAAGTATACAGCTGTCAAGGGAAAAGACCAGAAGAGATTTATCAGGCTTGACTCTCTGGGTGAGGGGTACACCGAAGAAGAACTCCGCAGAGAACTGGATGGGGAGCCACATGAGTCAGAGAAAAAAGAATTCTCTAAAACTCCTAAGAAAAAAAGAGGCTTCGAGTATCTGATAGATATCCAGGACAAGATTCGCCAGGGTAAAGGAAAGGGCTATGAGTATTGGGCGAAGAATTTCAATACTAAGCAGGTGGCCGAGACAGTAATCTTCTTACAGCGTAATGAGGTGACAAGCTATGAACTTCTGCAGGAGAGGGCAGAATCGTCAGCTAAGAAATTCCATAAGATATCAGAGAAGATAAAAGGCTGTCAGCCGGATAAGGATGAACCTGACAGAAGTAAAACTGAAAATAAGACAAGGTAGTAATGGCAGACTGCATCAGTAGATGTGGTCTGCTCTTTTTATTTTGCACAAGTATGATGTAATTGATTAGGTGACAATGATTAACCGAAGCGAAGCGAGGTGATGCTCTGGCTGCGAAGCAGACAGATGAGAGGGGCGTGGGGAGAATCTCCCCAACGAGCGGTCTGTTTTTGTACAAACAGACATTGCTCGCGATTAGTAGTATGAATGATTTAACTACCATTCGTTCCAGTATTCCTACCATTCACTCCAAAAATATTTCCAATAGACTTTTTGTGTTATTATAGTAATACAAGGAGATTACTATGATTGAGATAGCTATTTGCGATGATTCGAAACATGCATGGAAAGATGTGGAAAAGCATCTGCTGAAGTACTCACTTGAAAATGAGTTTGACTACAGAATTGATGAATATGAGTCCGGCGAGGAACTGCTGTGTTCGGATAAAAAGTATGACATGGTCTTTATGGACTATGAATTTGAAAACAAGGGAAAAGATGGTATAACAATATCCAGAGCACTCAGACACACAGATCCGGATGTGACGATAGTATTTTTGTCAGGATACCCGGAGGCTGTTTTTTCATCTTTTGAAGTGGCTGCTTTCAGATTTCTGCTTAAACCTATTGATGACGGCAAGTTTAATGAAACAATGGATTCATTTCTTACATCAATGAATAAAGACCGCATACTGAAGGTACACTCGCCAGGTAATTATCATTATGTGAATGAAAACAAAATCCTTTATGTGGAAGGACATGGAAAAAGGAGCATAATTCATCTTGGCACTCACAGTGATGATATAGAATGTAGTGAGACACTGGCTTCAGTAGAAAACAGAGTAGATTCGCTAACATTTTATAGATGTCATAAGTCTTTTCTCATCAATATGAGACACGTGAAGGGCTACAATTATAATTGTGTTACGCTGGACAATGGCGAAGCGGTTCTTATAAGCCGTAGAAAATACAGGCAGTTTGTAGAGAGGTATGCTGATTTTATAGCAGAACAGGTGTAACTGAATGAGGGAAATTATCATTACTTTGATATTTTATACTGTATGGGGAATAGCAGATCTGTGGGGACTAAGAGTAATCTTTGACAAATTCCAGGTGCTTAGACGAGCAAGAAAACATAACTACAATTATTTCTGGGTGGTCTATTATTTTGTAATCACCTTTATATATTGTATTGTAAAATATTATCCTGTCCACACAATGGCAGTAAACCTGGCAGTTGAC
Organism: uncultured Lachnospiraceae bacterium; assembly: GCA_900316165.1. Taxonomy (GTDB): domain Bacteria; phylum Bacillota; class Clostridia; order Lachnospirales; family Lachnospiraceae; genus Weimeria. Next base: position 3,499 of record ONBW01000093.1, read on the forward strand.
ATATTATTTTTTGCATTTTATCTTAGGGTGGTACCATTTATATGGTCTGCATATGGTATAAATGCGAAGGCTCCGGCAGTAGTATTTTTCTATGAAGAATGTGAAGCAGTTATTTCATCATCACTTACTCTCATGGCAGTAAATGCTCTCGGGGTTTCGCTAGAAATGCACACATTGATAGATGATTCATTCATGGCGATCATTTCGGTGGCATTTGCATTGATACTGTATGTACTCTTGTATTGTAAAAGAAATCAGCTGATCGACATAGGACTTGCAGATCTGTCAGTCTGGAATTATATAGCCCTTATAGCGCTCATATTCTGTACAGGGAATCTTGAAACTGTTGTGTGGTACAGGACTGACAGCATCAGAGGACGCGTATATGTAACTCTGGTCATGCTCCTTGTACTGGTACTTACGATTATGTATATATTCATAAATGAGCGGAATTTTTCTTTAGGTAATGTGATCGGAGTCCTGAAACAACAGATGAAAGACCTGACAGAATATTACCAGGAGCTTGTCAGCAAAGAAAAAGAGCTTAGAAAAATCCGTCATGACACAAAAAATCATATGCAGGCAGTTTACTCTCTGATTGAGACTGATAGAAAACAGGAGGCCCTTGAATATCTGGAAAAAATTGATAAAAAATATCAGATGACTTCTAGACAATTTGATACCGGCAATTTTATTGCAGATGCACTTCTGAGTTCAAAGGTTCGTGATGCAGAGAAACACGACACTGAGATATTTTTTGAAGGGGTTATCCCCTCCGCAAAAATAGACGATGTGGACATTGTGACGCTGCTGTCGAATATGCTTG
>ONBW01000003.1 GCA_900316165.1 uncultured Lachnospiraceae bacterium
AATGCAGAGGGTTGTCGAGTCTCTGACTTCCGGAACAGAGAGCATAAAAGACGCGTTCTCGAATATCAAGAGCCAGAGTGATTCGGTTATCGGTGAAACTGAGAACGTATCGGCAGCATCAGAAGAGCAGTCAGCTTCGATGCAGGAGATAGCAGAAGCTTCTAAGAAGCTTTCAGAAGTTGCTGAACAGCTGGAGAAAGCAGTTGCCAAATTCAGACTCTAAAAGCAGTATAATACATGAATTTTGATATACATGAAGAACTAAAAAAAGTACCGAATTCGCCAGGCGTGTATATAATGCATGACAAGAGTGACGCAATCATATACATCGGCAAGGCTAAGAGTCTTACGAAGCGCCTCCATCAATACTTCCAGCCATCGCATGACGAGGGCATAAAGAAAAAGCAGATGGTCGAGCACATCGACCACTTTGAATACATAGTCACCGATTCAGAGCTCGAGGCCTTGGTTCTCGAGAATAATCTGATCAAGGAGCACCGTCCGAAGTACAACACGATGCTCCGCGATGACAAGACATATCCATATATAAAGGTTACCCTGGGGGAAAATTTTCCCAGGGTTGTTTTTTCAAGAAAAGTATATAAGGACAAGGGCAGGTACTTCGGACCATTCACGTCGGCAGGAGATGTAAGGGAGACTATCGATCTCACGAACAAGCTCTTTCATCTGCGTACCTGTAATCGCGTGTTTCCAAGAGATATAAAAAAGGAGAGAGCCTGCCTCAACTACCATATAAAGCAGTGTCCGGGCGTCTGCCAGGGATTTATTTCCGAAGACGAATACATGGAGTCAGTAAAGGCTGCAATGGAATTCCTTGAGGGTAAAGCCGAGCCGGTGATCACTGCTCTTACTGAAAAAATGAACGCTGCCTCCGCCGCCTTAGAGTTCGAGAAGGCTGCCGGCTACCGTGATGAAATCGAGGCCGTGCAGATGTGCCTTCAGAAGCAGAAGATTACTGATACCGGTGGCGAGGACAGGGATATTCTCGCTGTTGCAGTTGACAAAGAGGATGCCTGCGCAGTCGTCTTTTTCATAAGAGGCGGAAGGATGATAGGAAGAGATCATTTTTTCCTGAATCTGAGAGAGGACGACGAGAAGTCAGATCTTATCAGTACTTTTATCCAGCAGTTTTATTCGGGAACACCGTTTGTACCAAAGGAGCTGTTTGTTCAGATGGAACTTAATGACCAGAAGACTCTTGAGGATTTTCTTTCTGAGAAAAAAGGCAGTACGGTTCATATTGTGACTCCAAAGAGAGGACAAAAGGAAAAGCTTGTCGAGCTCGCCTGGAAAAACGCCTCGATGATCCTGACAAAGGACAGAGAGAGGATAAAACGTGAAGAGGGCAGGACGATAGGCGCGATGAAGGAGCTTTCGGAAATCCTGGGTCTGCCAGGTATTCAGCGAATGGAAGCTTACGATATCTCAAATACTATGGGTTACCAGTCTGTTGGTTCAATGGTTGTTTTTGATCACGGGAAACCATTAAGAAATGACTACAGGAAGTTCAGGATAAAGACTGTCGAAGGTCCGAATGATTACGCTTCGATGAAAGAAGTGCTTACCAGAAGATTTACTCACGGCCTCGAGGAAAAGGCTTGTGGCGAGTCTGAAGAGACTGGAAGTTTCACGAGGTTTCCGGATGTCATAATGATGGACGGTGGCCGCGGCCAGGTAAATATCGCACTTGAAGTCTTAAATGAATTGGGACTGGATATCCCGGTATGTGGAATGGTAAAAGACGACCACCATCGGACGAGAGGGTTATTTTTTAATAATAAAGAGCTGCCAATCGACAAGAGCTCCGAGAGCTTCAAGCTGATTACGAGGCTACAGGATGAGGCTCACCGCTTTGCTATAGAGTACCATCGGTCACTTCGCGGTAAAAATCAGGTGAAGAGCTTCTTAGACGATATCCCGGGAATAGGTCCGACCCGCCGCCGCGCCCTTATGAAAAAATATGTCTCTGCCGAGGCTATCCGTTCTGCCTCAGTTGAAGACCTTGCAGATACCGATTCAATGGATGCCAGGAGTGCCCAGGCTGTCTGGGACTACCTGCACAAGAAAACTGAAGTTTAATTCCCGCAATCTGCGAGAATTGGAAATCCGGTATTTACTAAGGCTTGCCGGCTTGCGGTAACGGTAACTGTGGAGTATAATGAGCGGGACAGGGGTTGAGGTAACTATTGTTCACGATTCAGAGGTGACTTATGGCTTTTAATGAAAAGGGAGCAAGCATTAAGGAGATAGCCGAAAAGCTGCAGCTTAAAAATTACACGGAGCAGATAGATCTGGCTGACTGTTACATAAAGGTGCGGGATATAAACAGACCTGCATTGCAGCTGACAGGATTTTATGACCATTTTGATTCAAACAGAATCCAGTTGATAGGAATGGTTGAGTATGCTTATCTTCACAGCCTTCAGAATGAAGAGGAGAGGCACGAGATTTATAAGAAGCTTTTTTCATACCATATTCCGGCTGTCATCATGTGCCGTGACCTGAAGCCTGAGAAAAATTTCATAGAAGAGGCGCAGAAGGCCGGGACTCCGGTACTAGGGTCTCCAAGGGCGACCTCCCAGTTTGAGGCTTCACTGATAAATCTTTTAGGTTATGAGCTGGCTCCGACAACTACGATTCACGGAGTTCTCGTTGATGTCTATGGCGAGGGCCTTTTGATAACCGGTGAAAGCGGAATCGGAAAGTCAGAGGCTGCGCTTGAGCTCGTTCGGCGCGGACACAGACTTGTGGCCGATGATGTCGTGGAGATCAGGCAGATAAATGACGATACCCTGGTTGGAACTTCTCCGGCCATCACCAAATATCTGATAGAGCTTAGAGGAATCGGAATCATCGATGTAAAGAGCCTTTACGGTGTTGAGTGTGTCAAGGATACGCAGACTATCGACCTCGTGATAAAGCTTGAGGACTGGCATCGTGATACCGAGTATGACAGGCTTGGACTTGATGATGAGTACATGCAGATCCTCGATAAAAAGGTGGTCTGCCATTCCCTGCCTATAAGGCCGGGCCGAAATCTCGCAATTATCTGCGAGACCGCCGCAGTCAACCACCGTCAGAAGAAGATGGGATACAACGCGGCAGCAGAATTATATCGCCGGGTGCAGAAGAACATTTCAGGAGCCTCTGACGAGAAATAAAAATATTTTACCGCAAAAAAACACCACATCGGGTGGGAAAGGAAGATATGGACAGTAAGAACGCATGGTTAAAGTACACTAAGAAGAGAGACAGAAAAAAGGTTATGGAGTTCGCGGAGCAGTACCGCGCATTTTTAAGTGTTTCAAAGACTGAGAGAGAATGTACTGACTTCTTTGCAGCAGAAGCAGAGAAGGCAGGCTTTAAGAATCTTGACGAGATTATAGCTGAAAATGGAACTGTAAAGGCTGGAGATAAGGTCTACCGCACTAACCGTGGCAAGAATATAGCTCTTTTCGTTATAGGTGAGGAGCCGCTTTCAAAGGGTATGAATATCCTCGGAGCCCATATAGATTCCCCGAGGATGGATTTAAAACAGGTGCCGCTCTATGAGGATACAGAGATGGCATTTCTCGATACACATTACTATGGTGGAATCAAGAAATACCAGTGGGTCACACTGCCACTTGCTCTTCACGGAGTAGTAGCTAAAAAGGATGGCACAGTCGTAAAGGTCTGCATCGGTGAGGACATCGAAGACCCAGTAGTAGGAGTAAGCGACCTGCTTATCCATCTTGCAGCTGACCAGATGAAGAAGACCGGAGCCAAGGTTATCGAGGGCGAGGACTTAAATGTCATGATAGGCACGATCCCTCTCGATAAGGCTACAGATGACAAGGATAAAAAAGATGCAGTAAAGAAAAATATCCTTAAGATTTTAAAAGACAAGTATGATATCGAGGAGGATGATTTCCTCTCAGCAGAGATTGTAGTTCTCCCGGCAGGACCTGCAAGAGATTACGGACTTGACAGAGGATGCATCATGGGATATGGCCAGGATGATAAGGTCTGCGCTTACCCATCATTTAGAGCAATTGTCGATACGGAGCCGGGAAAGAGAACCTATGCCTGCCTTCTCGTAGATAAGGAGGAGATAGGCTCAGTTGGAGCTACCGGAATGCAGTCGAAATTCTTTGCCAATACAGTAGCAGAGCTTCTTCACGCAGAAGGAGACGACTCACCGCTTTCAATCATGAGAGCAATGCAGTATTCGAAGGCACTGTCTTCAGATGTATCAGCAGCCTTTGACCCGAACTACCCTGAGGTAATGGAAAAGAAGAACAGCGCTTATTTTGGCAGAGGATTAGTAATTAATAAGTACACCGGAGCCAGAGGTAAGAGTGGTTCAAACGATGCTTCGGCTGAGTATATGGCCGAGATCAGAAAAATCTTTGACGACGCAGATGTGGCTTTCCAGACTTCAGAGCTTGGAAAAGTAGACCAGGGCGGCGGCGGAACTATCGCCTACATCCTTGGAAACTGGGACATGAATGTAATCGATTCAGGTGTTGCTGTGCTGAATATGCATGCACCATGGGAGATCACCTCAAAGGTCGATATCTATGAGGCATACAAAGGATACGTGGCATTCCTGCTTGCATAGAGAGGTCGTTATGGAGAGGGTAATAAGTTCTCTAAGAAAAATAGTACGTGACGAAAATGCGGTTCTTATCGATGAGCCTATGAGCCGACACACTACATTCGGAGTCGGTGGAACCGCGGATATTTTTATAAGTGCAGCTGTGGATGAGCTGAAGGACATCATCTCGCTTCTAATTGAGGAGAAATGTCCCTATACAGTGGTAGGCAACGGCAGCAATCTCCTGGTATCGGATAAAGGAATCCGCGGAGCTGTGATCTGTATAGGAAAACGAATGAGCAGCGTAGAGATCATCGAGGGAGACAGCGGCTCGATTATAAAGGCAGCCTCCGGTGCCATGCTTCCAATCGTCGCTAAAAAAGCGTGTGACAGCGGGCTTACAGGCCTTGAATTCGCTACGCAGATACCGGGAACCATAGGAGGCGCGGTCTACATGAATGCCGGCGCTTTTGGCGGTGACATGAGCGATACGGTGCAGTCAGTTACTACAATAGATATGAACGGCGCTGTAAAGCATTACAAATCCGAAGAGGCAGGATTTGGCTACAGGACGAGTATTTTTTCAAAAAAGAATGAGATTATTACCGAGGCAGTCCTAGGCCTGTTGAAGGGCGATAAGGACAGAATTTCTGAAAAGGTGCTTTCTATCCATGAGAAGAGGGCAGCCTCACAGCCTGTAGGGAAACGAAGCGCTGGCAGTACTTTTAGAAAAATAAGTGACGGCGATACTCCCGAGTCCATGACTCCTGCCTGGAAGCTTATCCAGCAGGCTGGCATGAAAGATGCGTCAGTTGGCGGAGCCAGAGTTTCAGAGAAGCATTCCGGCTTTGTGATAAATGACGGCGGTGCAACGGCGGCCGACATCTATACTCTGATAAACGAGATCATAGATCAGGTAAAAGCAAAAACCGGAGTCATATTGGAGCCGGAGATAAAGATGCTCGGAGAATTTTAACTTTTCAAAAAAAGAGGAAAAATGGAACTACTGATCATTACCGGAATGTCCGGAGCAGGAAAACACACAGCTTTTAAAATACTTGAGGACATCGGCTACAACTGTGTCGACAACCTTCCGATACCGTTGCTGCGGAGTTTTGCCGGGCTGGCTTCGGATTCACCGAATTCCGATAAGGTTGCAGTCGGTATAGATGTCAGAAGCCGTACGCCGATTTCGAAGCTTGAGAATATCCTCGATGAGCTTGAAGGAGATGGCAAAAAGATCCGTATACTTTTCTTAGATGCTGAGGATGAGGTTCTCGTAAAGAGGTTCAAGGAGACGCGCAGAACGCCGCCGCTTGCAGATGGCGGGCGTACGATTGATGCGATTCACCGCGAACGTGAGCAGCTGGCTTTCCTAAAGAAGAGAGCTGACTACATAGTTGATACGACGCATCTTCTCGTAAGAGATTTGAGAGCTGAGCTTACAGATATTTTTGAACAGGGAAGCGACTACAAGAATATCAATATCACAGTGCTCTCATTCGGCTTTAAATACGGGATTCCGACAGATGCGGACCTGGTTTTTGATGTAAGATTTCTTCCAAATCCTTATTATGTGGACAGTCTTCGCCATAAGACAGGAAATGATCAGGAGATTGTTGATTATGTGATGAACTCTAAATCGTCACATATATTTGTAGATAAGCTTACAGACCTCGTGAATTTCCTGATACCTGAATACATCAAGGAAGGCAAGAACGAGCTCGTGATCTGCATCGGCTGCACTGGTGGACGCCACCGTTCAGTCACGATTGCAAGAGAACTGTATTCTGCTCTTGAAAAAAATGAGGGTGACTATGGCCTCCGCATTGAGCACCGCGACATAGACAAGGGTTGATATGTCTTTTTCATCAGACGTAAAGGATGAGCTGTATGAGGTCTATCCGAAGGCCAGACACTGTCAGATAGCTGAAACGGCGGGCATAGCGTCAATACTTGCCCGGATGGAACCGAAAAGCAGAGCAGTCCTTATCGAAACAGAAAATAAAAAAATTCTAAATAAATTCTTTACTTTATTAAAACAAACGATTAAGATAGACAGAGATGGCGACACTAAGCTCACTCCATCTGACGGCAGAAAATTAAGAGAACTCTTAAAAACTGACGGAGATGATTTTACAGTGACCAAGGAAGTGATCATAGAGCAGGACTGCTGCAGGAGATCATTTCTGCGTGGTGTTTTTTTAGCCGCGGGCTCGGTCAGTGATCCAAATAAGTCTTATCACTTTGAGATAGCTGCTCATACGATGCAGCAGGCCGAAGAAGTGCAGAGACTTATAGACTCATATGAGTGTGACGCTCACATAGTAGAGCGGAAGGGACACTACGTAGTATATTTAAAAGAGGGCTCGCAGATAGTCACGATGCTCGGTATCATTGGAGCGCCGAAAGCTCTTATGGATTTTGAGAATATCAGGATCCTTAAGGAGATGCGCGAAAACGTTAACCGGCAGGTAAACTGTGAGACATCGAACATCCGCAAATCAGTTTCTGCTGCGGTAAGGCAGATCGAGGATATACGCCTGCTTCAGGACAGCGGTTATTTTTCAGAGCTGCCTGAAACACTTAAAGAGGCTGCGAGGCTTCGGCTGGAGAATCCGGATATGCCATTATATGAGCTTGGACAGAAATGTTCGCCACCAGTTGGAAAAAGTGGAATAAATCACAGATTAAGAAAGATCGGACAGTTGGCAAATGATCTTAGAAATCAGGAGGATATTTCATGAAAAAAAATGTAACCATCAAAATGAGAGAATCTTTGGAGGCAACTCCGATCGCTCATCTGGTACAGCTGGCTAATCAGTTTCAGAGCCAGGTGTACATCGAGATGGATACTAAGAAGGTAAATGCAAAGAGCATTATGGGGATGATGAGCCTTGTACTTACCAGAGGTACCGAAGTGACGATTGATGCACAGGGCGACGACGAGGAAAAGGCAGTCGTAGCCATTGAGGAATTTCTCACTAAGTAAAGGTACGGGTTATTTTTCATGGGGAAAAAACTTCTATTTATTTACAATCCACATTCCGGGCGCGGCATGATAAAGGTCCATCTGTCCGACATCATCGAAACCATGGTCCGCGCCGGATATGAGGTGACGGTCTATCCGACACAGCATCCTAAGGATGCCGAGCAGAAGGCTGCCGAGTATGGCAGCTCATTTGACCGGATAGTAGTCAGCGGTGGAGACGGCACGCTTGATGAGGTGGTCTCGGGGCTTATGCCTCTCGATAAAAAATGCCTCGTCGGCTATATTCCTGCCGGAAGCACTAATGACTACGCATCTTCGTTAGGTCTCGAGTCCGATATGCTGAAGGCTGCAGATACAGCTGTAAACGGAACTCCGACTCCGGTGGACATCGGCATGTTTGGAAGTACATACTTCGTATATGTGGCGGCATTCGGTATTTTTACAGAGACGAGCTATACTACGAGTCAGCAGCTGAAGAACGTCTTGGGACACGTAGCCTATGTGCTCTCTGCTTTCAAGCAGCTTAAGGATATCCCGTCCTATCAGATGCAGGTCGAATACGACGGTAATGTACTGTATGACGAATTCATCTATGGCATGGTGACAAACACTGTCTCAGTCGGCGGAATGAAGGGCCTGATCTCAGGAGAGGTCGACTTGAACGACGGTCTCTTTGAGGTCACTCTGATAAAGATGCCTAAGAATCCGCTGGATTTGAGTCAGATAGTGTCCAGTCTTACAGGCCTTGATACCGTCACAGATATGGTCACCTCATTTCAGACCTCAGATGTGAAATTCTCATCAGTGGAAAGTGTGCCGTGGACTCTCGATGGCGAGTACGGTGGAAAGCCTACCGAGGTAGAAGTAAAAGCACTGCACGGCGCTATCAGCATTGTCAGCTGAATTTTTAGTTGAATGAATGCCCCAAATGGGGTATAATGCTTTTGTTGTTAAAAAAATACATGAAACGGAGGATACGTACATGTTAGTAAATGCAGCAGAGATGCTCAAAGAGGCCAAGAAAGGCCACTACGCAGTAGGACATTTTAATATCAATAACCTTGAGTGGACGAAGTCAATCCTTCTTACCGCAGAGGAGCTTAAGAGCCCTGTTATCCTTGGTGTATCTGAGGGTGCTGGTAAGTATATGACAGGCTTTGGTACAGTAGCAGCTATGGTTAAGGCTATGGATAAGAGCCTTGGAATCACAGTTCCTGTAGCTCTTCATCTTGATCACGGTACATTCGAAGGATGCTACAAGTGTATCGAGGCTGGTTTCACTTCTATCATGTACGATGGTTCTCATGATGATATCGAGACAAACGTTGCCAATACAAAGGAGCTCGTTTCTGTAGCTCATCACCTTGGCATGTCAATCGAGGCTGAGGTCGGCGGAATCGGCGGCGAGGAAGACGGCGTTGTTTCTATGGGTGAGTGCGCTGATCCAGAAGAGTGCGAGAAGATCGCTTCATTAGGAGTTGATATGCTTGCAGCCGGAATCGGTAATATCCATGGTGTTTACCCAGAGGGATGGCCAGGACTTCGTTTCGACGTTCTCGATGCTATCCAGCAGAAGACAGGAGATATGCCACTCGTTCTTCACGGCGGCACAGGAATCCCTGATGACATGGTAAAGAAAGCTATCACACTCGGCGTATCAAAGGTTAACGTTAATACAGAGTGCCAGCTCGTATTTGCAGATGCTACACGTAAGTACATCGAGGCAGGCAAGGATAAGCAGGGCAAGGGATTTGATCCTCGTAAGCTTCTTGCTCCAGGTGCTGAGGCTATCAAGGCTAAGGTTAAGGAGAAGATGGAGCTCTTCGGATCAGTTGGAAAAGCCTGAATCCATTATTGAGAAAATTAACGGCACGCCGGACATACTCCGGCGCGCTTTTTTTGGTTATAGGAGTACCCCATGCTTAAAGAAAAAGCACTGAAGTACATAGAGGATAACTCTGACAAAATTATCGATCTTCTTACACAGATCACTGAGATCCCGGCACCGACCGGTAATGAGGGCGCTAGGAGCGAGTTTATCGAGAAGTACTTAGATGACGCAGGCGCAGTAGGAGTATACCGTGACAAGGCAGGAAATGTCGTCTATCCTTATGGTATCAGGCCTGGAAAACACAACGCTGTAATGATCGCACATCTGGATACTGTCTTTTCAAAGGATACTCCACTAGAGGTCACTGAAAAGGATGGAAAGCTCCTCTGCCCCGGAATCGGAGATGATACGGCGAATGTCACCTGTCTTCTGCTTCTAGCTGTTTTTGCGGCGAAGTACAGACCACAGATCAGGTGCGGTATATTTTTCGTATTTGGTACCGGAGAGGAAGGCTTAGGAAACCTCAAGGGCAGCAGGCGTTTTATGGAGGAGCACGCCGGCTATGTGTCACATTTCTGGGCAATAGACCTTTACTATAAGAAGATCTACACCGACATGGTTGGTTCTATACGATACCGGATAAAGGTTCATACAGTCGGAGGGCACTCTTATCTGAACTTTGGAAATCCGAACGCTATCCAGGTCGCGGCTTCTATCATAAACGAACTCTATAAGATGCGCCCTACCGAGGAGGAAAAGTATACCTACAATGTCGGAACGATAGCCGGTGGAAATTCTGTAAACAGCATCGCAGAGGATGCGTCATTTACGATGGAGTTCAGGACGGGAAATTCTGAGGTCATGCAGAAATGCAATCAGGCAATCCACGACATCGTAAAACGACATAAAAAAAATGCACAGATAGAGATGAACGTCATCGGAGAACGCCCATGTGCCGAAGGAGTACCAGAGGAATCCGTTGACAAAATGATCGGCCGCGCCAGAGAGAGCATCAGAGCGATAATAGGCATAGACCCTGAAGAGTCAACGGCATCGACTGACTGCAATATCCCTCTTTCGATGGGAGTTCCGGCCATCTGTATAGGTCTCTGTGACGGGGCACTCCTTCATACCGAAGAGGAGTGGATCTGGAAAGATTCAGTAAAAAAAGGTCTGCGTTTACTTTTTCACCTGGTCTATAAATACTATTTCAACGAAGATTGAAAAGACCTTGATGGTTTTTGAATGAATTATTGAAGGCATTTTCAAGCATTCTTTAAGAAACGGGATTTTTTTAATTAATTTTTCTTTGAAAAATAAAAAAGCAGTTTCTTTTTTTACAGAAATTGGTATAATGACAATTGTTGAGGGAAAGAAAGAACCTCAGATACAAATCATAAATATTTTATGGGAGGAAATACTAATGGTAAATTTTAAAAAAGTACTTGCCGTAGTGATGGCTGCAGCCACAGCTTTCACTTTTGCTCCAGCAGCAGTGTCTGGAACACAGGCAGTCGCAGCAGAGGCAGCAAAGGATAACACAAAGGTTACATACACCTATGGTGGAACTACATCCGAAGCTAAGAGCGGCGATGCAAAGAACGATACTATTAAGCTTGACACAGTAGCTAACAAGACAGCTGCTATAGCAGTAGCAAATACTGGAGCTTCAGTAGCATTTGTTTCGGAAGATCCGACAGTAGCCGGAGTTGTTACTAATGGTTTCAATGGAACAGTCACGGCTCTTAAGGCTGGAAATACAAACATTAAAGCAATTGTTGGAACTGCTTCATATGTAATTCCTGTATCAGTATCAGATAAGGCATCAGATACAGTTACAGCTACAGTAGACGGAGAGAAGAAGGACTCAGTAAGCCTTGATCTTTTAAATGCTACAGCATCAAATGCAAAGAAGACAGCAAAGATTGCCGGAACTTCAACACTTGGCCTTACAGTAAACTATGACCTCTATGATGCAAAGGATGGAAAGCTTATCGCTGGTAACAAGAACGATGTAGTAACACTTGCTGCAGACGGAACTGTTACAGCTGGTACAAAGACTGGTACTGTATATGTAAAGGTATACACACAGGACAACAACGCAAAGCAGGCAACCGGTGCTGCACAGTGGATCACAGTAACTGTTGAGTCAAAGCCACTTGCAGTAATCACTTTCTCAGAAAAAGAGCTCAATCTTGATGTAAAGGATCACAAGACTCTTGACCTCTCAAAGATTGTTTCTGTAAATGCATCTGATGTAAAGCCTACTTATGCTATTGGAGCAGCAAACACAACAGAGAATGCAAATGTAGCAGAGGTCAGCGGAACTACTCTTACAGCAAAGCAGGTAGGTAATGCTACTCTTACAGTTTCTGTTCCAGCTGGTAATACTACCCGTGCTACTACAGCAACTATCGCTGTAAAGGTTGTAGATGAGATCAAGGCACCTGAGAAGGCTGACTCAGATCTTGCATTAGACAAGGAACTTGTAAATCTCACAGAAGGTGAGACAGATAAGGTTACAGCAACAACAGCCGCTACAGCATCAGGAGCAGCAATCGTATTTACAGCTGATGATCCTACAGTAGTTTCTGTAGATAACAGTGGAAATATCACAGCCTTAAAGGAAGGCAGCACTGTTGTAAGAGTTACTTCACAGGCTACTGACTTCATGAAGGCCGGATCAAAGAGCTTCACAGTAGTTGTAAAGGCAGCTGCAGTAAAGGCTTCAACGGTATCCGGAGTAAAGGTTACTGGCAGAAAGAAGAATTCTACAAAGGTTACTGTTTCATGGAAGAAGCAGACCGGAGTAACCATCTATCAGGTACAGAAGAGATCCGTAACCACAAAGAAGGTTAAGGATAAGACTAAGAAGACCTACAGCAAGTGGGTTACAAAGACTGTTACATCTGGCTCAAAGACCTCTTTAGGCATCACAAAGACCAAGACCTATCAGGTTCGTGTAAGAGCTGTTGCACCGGATGGTACAAAGGGCACCTGGTCAAAGACAGTTACTACAAAGAGACCTGCTAAGTAATTATCTATTTGAAAAATAAACGGGGCGGTTCTTTCAAAAGAAAGAGCCGCTCTTTTTTTGCCGTTATACTTGATTTTTAGGTGCATAGCATTTAGAATATTAAGGATAATGACATCAAAGGAGAAGCAAAGAATGAAGCTTGCAAAGACATACGATCCTAAGGAGATTGAGGAGAGATTATATAAAAAATGGGAGGACAACGGATACTTTCACGCAGAGGTGGACAGGAGCAAAAAGCCTTTCACCATCGTGATGCCGCCTCCAAATATCACAGGAAAGCTTCACATGGGACATGCCCTTGATAATACGATGCAGGATATCCTGATCAGATTCAAGAGAATGCAGGGATATGAAGCTCTCTGGCAGCCGGGAACCGACCATGCAGCTATCGCTACAGAGGTTAAGGTTACTAATGCCTTAAAGGAAAAGGGTATCGATAAGAAGGAAATAGGCAGAGAGGCCTTCCTCGACTACTGCTGGAAGTGGAGAGAACAGTACGGCAGAACCATCATCAATCAGCTCAAGAAGCTCGGAAGTTCAGCAGACTGGCAGCGTGAGAGATTCACTATGGATGAGGGCTGCTCAAAGGCCGTAGAGGAAGTCTTTGTAAAGCTCTATGAGAAGGGCTATATCTATAAGGGCTCACGTATCATCAACTGGTGCCCTAAGTGCCAGACCTCACTTTCAGACGCAGAGGTAGAGCACGTGGATCAGGACGGATTTTTCTGGCATATCAATTACCCTGTAAAGGGCGAGAAGGGCAGATACGTAGAGATCGCTACCACCCGACCAGAGACACTCTTAGGAGATACAGCAGTCGCAGTAAATCCTGACGACAAGAGATACAAGGACATAGTAGGAAAGACTCTGCTTCTTCCACTTACAGACAGAGAGATTCCTGTTATAGCAGATTCATACGTAGACAAGGAATTCGGAACAGGCTGCGTAAAGATCACACCGGCTCACGATCCTAACGATTTCGAGGTAGGAAAGCGCCATAATCTCGAAGAGATAAATATCTTAAATGATGACGGCACTATGAACGACAAGTGCGGCAAGTATGCAGGCATGGATCGTTACGAGGCAAGAAAGGCCATGGTAGACGACCTCGACAAGCTCGGTCTCCTGGTTAAAGTCGTACCGCACACCCACGCAGTAGGAACCCACGACAGATGCCACACGACAGTAGAGCCAATGGTAAAGCCACAGTGGTTTGTCCGAATGAAGGAGATGGGCGAGGCAGCGCTCAAGGCAGGCAGAAAGGGCGACCTGAAGTTTGTCCCAGACAATTACATAAAGACATACGAGCACTGGCTTACAGATATCAGAGACTGGTGCATCAGCCGACAGCTCTGGTGGGGCCACAGAATCCCAGCCTATTACTGCGATGACTGCGGAGAGATGGTAGTACAGAGAGGCGGAGCACCGAAGGTCTGCCCTAAGTGCGGAGGAAAGCACTTTACACAGGACCCGGATACCCTTGATACCTGGTTTTCATCAGCACTCTGGCCGTTCTCAACCCTTGGCTGGCCGGAGAAGACAAAGGATTACGAATATTTTTACCCGACAGATGTACTCGTAACAGGCTACGATATCATCTTCTTCTGGGTTATCAGAATGGTATTCTCAGCAATCGAGCAGACAGGAAAGGTACCATTCCACCATGTCTTAATCCACGGACTTGTACGTGATGACAAGGGCCGTAAGATGTCGAAATCCTTAGGAAACGGCATCGATCCACTCGAGGTCATCGATAAGTACGGCGCCGATGCGCTCCGCCTCACCCTTATGACCGGAAACGCACCAGGAAACGACATGAGATTCTACTGGGAGAGAGTTGAGAATTCGAGAAACTTCGCAAATAAGGTCTGGAACGCATCCAGATTTATCCAGATGAACCTCGACGGTTTCGACCTCCATGCACCGAAGAATAAGGATTTCCGCACAGAGGATAGGGCAATCATCTCACTCGTGAACACCCTCGTAAAGGATGTCACTGAGAACATGGAGAAGTACGAGCTTGGCGTAGCAGTTGGCAAAGTATACGACTTTATCTGGGATGAGTTCTGTGACTGGTATATCGAGATGGTAAAGCCACGTATGTACGCAAAGGATACAGATCCGGAGTCAGCAAACGCAGCCCTCTTTACATTAAAGAACGTCCTCTCGATAGCCTTAAAGCTCCTCCACCCATATATGCCATTCATCACAGAGGAGATCTACTGCTCACTCAACCCAGAGGAAGAGACCATCATGACTTCCGGCTGGCCGGTTTATAAGAATGGTGCAGCAGACGCAAAGGCAGAGGAAATCTACGCGAGAGCAAAGGAGATAGTAAAGGGAATGCGTGCCGTTCGTAAGGATATGGATGTCCCGAATTCAAAGAAGGCAACCCTCTACATCGTCTCCAAGAAAGCTCCGGTACGAAAGCTCTTCGAGGAGAACACCTCACTCTATCAGACACTCTGCAACGCAAACGCCGTAAAGGTTCAGTCTGATAACAAGGGCATAGACGAGAAGAGCGTCTCTTTCGTAATAGCTGACGCCACCTGCTTCGTACCACTCGCAGAGCTTGTCGACATGGACAAAGAGCGTGAGCGCCTCGAAAAAGAGCAGAAGCGCCTCGAGGGCGAGCTCAAGCGTTCAAAGGGCATGCTCTCAAACGAGAAATTCCTCTCGAAAGCACCAAAGGCTAAGGTCGACGAGGAGAAGGCCAAGCTTAGCAAGTACGAACAAATGATGGATGATGTACTTAAGCGACTGAAAGAGCTTTAATTATTGCAAACAGGGAAGCGTATACATGCGCATATCAATTAATTAGAAAACATGGGAGCATGTACATACGCAGATTAATTGACTAGCTAACAGGGGAGAGGGGCTCATGTGCTGCGAAAGACCCTTAGGAGACGTCAGTGCTTAGCGGCTGTATTTCAAGCCGCTTATGCACTGTTACGTCTCCTACGGAGCGAGAGCGAGTCTTGAGCAGCAGCATGAGCGCCCCTCTCCCCGTCAGGAAGAATATCTATGATAGACTTTGACGAAGAACTGAAGAACTTCAAGCCCAGCATGGAGCTCAGCGAAGCCGAGGACGCCATCCGTGACAAGGACCTGACCGACATGATCGACATCCTAAAGGAGATCACCGACAGCCAGAGCACCGTCATCAGGCAGAGCGCAGAAGCAGCAGCGGCGAAGAACAAGAGGTAAGGACCGGATGGAAAAGTGTTTTTACTGCGGAAATCCGATCGGCGAGGACGAGAGAGAATGCAGGTTCTGTGGGGCAGACCAGAGAGCTTACAGGATGATACTCGCCACATCAGAGAAGGATTATAACGATGGACTCGTAAGAGCCCAGGCGCATGATCTGTCAGGAGCTATAGACAGCCTGAACCGCTCGGTCCGCTACAATAAAAAGAATACAAAAGCCCGAGATCTCTTAGGCCTCGTCTATATGAAGTATGGCGAGCCGGTGCTTGCTCTCCGTGAATGGGTCATAGCCAAGAACTTCGACCCGGAAGATGAGCTTGCCGACAGATACTTGAACAGTGTAAGTGAGGATGGCGGCTTCTACGACAAAATAGACAATGCCACAAAGA
The DNA here is from genome assembly GCA_900316165.1 of uncultured Lachnospiraceae bacterium. Lineage (GTDB taxonomy): Bacteria > Bacillota > Clostridia > Lachnospirales > Lachnospiraceae > Weimeria. The sequence continues at coordinate 16,057 of ONBW01000003.1, forward strand.
AGTTCAATACAGCGTTCAAATACGCCAGGGCAAAGGCATTTGACTTAGCTACTCTTGAGCTTAAGGCAGTAGTAAGAGAAAATCCTGGAATGGTAAAGGCCAGACAGCTCTTAGCACTGATCTATATCCAGGATGGCGAGTATTCCAAGGCCTATGCAGAGCTAAAGGCAGCAAAGCAGGTCGATGAGAGTAATCCGCTGACAACACGCTATATGAAGGAGGTCCGCTCTCATTTAGTCTCAGAGAAGAAAAAGAAGAGAAAAGAGAGAGCAGAGCGTCGCTCGACAGTGGCAATAAATGATGGACATGATGTAGTCCTGATGCCGAGACAGACCTTTATAGAGGCGCTTGATAATTCAAAGAGCGGACTTTTTAATATTCTTATTGGAATTGCGATAGGAATCTTAGCCTTTGTATTTATCGTCTCCCCTACCATGAAGCAGAGGGAAAACGAAGAGACAAGAAAGGCCCTGATCACAGCAAATTCCACTTCAGCTTCTTCAAAGAGTGATGTAGCAGATCTTAAGAAACAGGTTGATGAATTGAATTCGAAGCTGGATAAGTATGAAGGACAGTCAGACCTGAAGGGATCATATGAGAATCTCCTCAAGGCACAGCTTGAGGCTACCTCAGATGGAAATCTGGATGCGGCATCGTCGGCCTTGGATAAAGTCAACAAATCACTCTTAAGCACTAACGGAAAGACTCTCTATCAGAGTCTTGCGGATCAGATCGACCAGCAGACCTTAGTCACGAAGTACAGTGAGGGAACTACAGCATTCAGAAACCGCAAATACTCTGACGCGATAGACGCTTTAAAAGCAGTTGTAGATATAGATGACACCTATGATAATGGTGAGGCTATGTATGAGCTGGCCGAAGCGTATGAGAACAACGGAGATACAGACAAGGCCCTTAAGTACTATAAGAAGGTGGCAAAGGATTACGCCAACTTCTATCGTGGCCGCAATTCAGCCAGAAAAGTAGAAGAGCTCCAGAACGCAGACAGCAGTAACACGCAGTAAGTTACTGCAGCTGGAAACTTTATATTTTTTCAAAAAAATAACCGTCCGGGTTGATCCCGGACGGCCTTTTATTTACTTAGTTGTTTTCTATTGCTTCGTTTAAGTATGCCAGTTCCTGAGTTGTCTTCTTGCTGTATAGGGAAGCGGCAGAGAAGAGTGAGTAGCCGTTGCAGCCACATTCTTTCAAGACACTGTACTCGTCTGAGAGGTTTGTATCGCTGTTTATCCAGCCGTGATCAGTACTGTATTCGCTGCCACAGCGATAGAGGGCTAAAGCTGCGTATTTGGTCTTGCCCAGTTTATCCAGATTCGGGTCCATAAACTGGGTGAGGCGGTTTGTAAACATAGCAGTTCCGCCATCTTTGCCCCAGTCATCAGTCCAGTAGAGCTGAGGCATCAGGTAGTCGATGTAGCCGTCCTTTGAAAGCCAGGTTTTTACGTCAGCGCCTGCAGAAAGGTCATTTGTGAGATTGCCCTGAGGGGCGATACCAAAGGTAGCATTTGGATTTGCTGTCTTGATCCTGTTGTAGACTCTTGCGATAAGCTTGTCTACATAGGCACACTTTTTGGCACTTGAGAGCTTTGCTGCAGAAGCAATAGTAAGAGTGATTTTATTCTTTACAATATTCTTATAACCATACGAGGAACTAGTCGGGTACTTAGATGAAGCATTGTAGAAGTAGTCATCAAAAATAACTCCGTCCACATCGTACTTCATTACCTCCTTAACAGCTTTTACAACTCTTGTCTGTGAGCTGGAGGCACCCGGGTTCAGATAGACGGATGAAGTGATCCTGTAAGGATTCATCCAGGCTATCAGCTTGATGTTCTGGGCGTGAGCCTCTTCGGTCATTATCTGAAGCGGATCGAAGCTTAGGGTTTCGGAAGCAGACTGTGTAGAATTGTCATCGCCAAGTGCTTTTGCAGCTGGAGAAATCCAGGTCATGGCCGGGAAGAGTTTACTTTTCCAGGCAGCATCATCGTTTGAACGAACCTGCATATATACGGTGTTCAGATGGTAATTGCTGAGGTTCGTAAGAAACTTTTTCGCATTGGCTCTGAAAGTGGCTTCATCATCAGTACAGAGGCCTATATTTTTATTTGAATAATCATAAATAGAAAGCCAGATACCACGAACTTCGTCGTCATCTTCATCTGTTTCGGCAGCCTTCGCTGAAGTGGCTGTGCCTGAAGCCAGGTGAGTAAGGCCAAAAGCTGTAACACCGGTAAGGGCTACAGCGGCTGAAATGATAAGAGCAGTTATTTTTTTCTTAAACATTTATTCCTCCATATATCAAGATTTAAGCATTGGTGCGATGTAATTGTTCACGAGGTTGTAGCCGTAATTATTTGAGCTGGCCCAGCCACGGCTTATTGCAACCCTGTCGCCAGCTTCGCCTGTAGTATAGTGATTATCCTTTATTCCAAGCCACTCCACATACGGTGCCATCCCGATGATGCTCGATGAAGCGCGTGGATCTGGAACTACAACTGTACCTGATGGCCATCCACTTATGGCAGGAATAGTGGAATATGACGGTGTGTTTCCATCTGTCGTCGCATAGAGTGACAGGTGGATTGCCTGAGCGCGGATGCCAACTCTTACAGCGTCAGCGGCAGCTGCGTCAGGTGTGGCATAGCCAAGAGCGCTGTAGTAGGATCTCGCATAAGATACAAAGTCCATACCGCACGCACCGCCATCCAAGGCACCAATTCCTCCAAAGTTACACTGCTCAGGTTCTACACTTCCTCCAAAGGACAGGAAACCTGTTTCATTGCAGATCTGGGCGAAGAGAACCTCAGCCTTTATCCCGGCTTTGTTTGCCTCTTCGTAGACTATCTGTGTAAATTCATTAATCGTAGGTGCACCGTACTGGGCGTAGATATCTGTAGGATAGGAAGTCTTCTTTTTGGCCACCTGCGCATTGAAGTAGCGGGCCATCTGCTGCGGGTTGGTTGAAGACGCACCCTTTATCGTATATGGTGTGGTGCCAACTGCTGCTTCGCTGGCTGGTCCGAAATAGTTCTTGCCTGATTTGATAAATGCGCGGACACTGTAAGTATAAGTGGTGCGCTTTTTCAGGCCTTTTACTGTGACCTCATTTATATCATCGCCACGAACAGAAGTAACTCTCTTTCCGTTCTGGTCTATTACCTGATAGCCTGTAACGCCCTCTACCGGATACCAGTGAAGAGTAAGAGAAGTCTCGGAAGCTGGGGTCACATAATCTTTTATGTCACTGTCGTAGTCTGTCACATCAGAATCGGATTTGACAGCTGTATATGCACTGCGCCACTTGATAACAGCACCTTTTACCTGTTCAGCAGCGGGTTTTTTATTAGACGAATTTACTGTGGCCTGAGCAGCCATTGTGCCATCAGATGAAGTAGTAGAAGTATTATCAGATGGGGTTGTAGTATCAGTATTTTCAGGCTCGCCCGGAGTCGTAAATGACAGTACATTTGAGTAGCTGCCCCAATATGTCTTCGTGTACGGTGAGTGTACTGACTTACGGTAGAAGCGCAGCTTGTAGCTGTAAGTAGTACCAGGCTCTAAGGCAGTATCAGTGTAGGTCAGCTCCTTTGTACCGGCGTCGACCTTCGCATATGAGCCATCAGCTTCTTTCTTATAGAGTCTGTACGTGACATCAGGATCAACTGAAGCTGTCCAGTTGAAGACGATGCTCTTTCCATCAGCTGACATGGTTCCACTAAGTGTGGAAGCAGCATCCGCATCCGTAGTAACAGTTGCTTTGCCCTTTACACAGGTGCCCCAGACATTCGTATTACCAGACTTGTAATAGGCCTTTACGGTGTAGTCGTATTTCGTGTTCTTTGAAACGTTCTCATCGGTGTAGCTGGAGACACTCTTCTTTATAGTAGTTACCTTGGTATACTTGCCGTCGTTTGTGCTCTTATAGATTCGGTATCCAGTTGCAGACGGATCTTTTACCCAGGTAACCTTAACCCTTGAAAGTCCATTGTCGACAGCAGATACCATCTCAGTATCCTTAGGCTGAAGCTTGACTGAGATACCGTCTCTGTTATAGCTCTGGGATCTGCCGCTGTCATTTCTGCCTATAACTGTATAATAGTATGTCGTACCATAGGAAGCAGTACTGTCAGTAAAAGAGGTTTCGGTAGTAGTTCTGGCAATCTCTTTGTATCTGCCATTTTTACCAGTTTTTCTAAAGACTATATACTCTGATGCATTTGCAGCAGGATTCCAGGTAATGCTGACGTCGTTTGCATTTCCAGTGGCTTTCGCAGAAGTAAGTGTAACTGCATCAGGATAAACTGTGTCGTCATCACTCTTTAAACTCAGGTTAAAAGAAGCAGCTATGCCTTCAGCATCGGCAGCGGCCATTTTTGCAATCTTTTCATCAGAGTTTAAGTATGTGGTCACATCGTGTTTACTCGAGATAAAAGCACCTTCGACGATTATTCCTGGAATATTATGCAGCTTTGAAGTCCTGATAACTGCATAGTAGTCAGCAAGGCTTCCGTCAGGATAATGAGTGACTGTTGAAGTCCTTGTTTTTATCTGCCTGTCAAAAAGCCCCAATGCCGTAAGGCTCTTACGGATATTCGTTGCCATAAGCTTTCCGACAGTGAAAGCATTTGTATCATAGTGGTTATTCGGATAGTAGATCTCACAGCCATTAGGAGCGGATGAAGAAGCAGAATTCAGATGAATCGAAACAAAGGCGTCAGCACCAACAGATGCAGCATAGGCCGTTCTGTCAGAGAGTCCGACATAGGTGTCGTTTGTTCTCGATAAGTAAACCTTCACATGTGAATACTCTTCGAGCTTGGTCTGTACAGCTTTTGCAATCTTAAGAGTCAGGTCCTTTTCCTTGTACCCATTTCCGACTGCGCCTGAATCTGAACCACCGTGGCCAGCATCAATGACTATTACAGTGTCGGTTTCATCAGTTGTGATGGGGTCGTAGGGACTGCCCGCCGTATCTACAGCTTCCGCTGTTACAGTATTTTTTTGAGTAAAAAATAAAAGACCGCTGAGTGAGGTGACTGTCATCGCAGCAGCCAGAATTAATGAACAAATCTGTTTTTTCAAAATAACCTACCTTTCACTTCCCTCGGTTTCTACTTTAACATTCTTTCAGGTTGTTATCAATTTTTTGCACAAATTTTACGAAAAAAAAGCGCCTGTATCCTGTCAATCTGTAAAAAAGTTTCAAGATTTTTTAAAGTTTCGGAGTATTTTTGTGGATTTTACGTTATTTTATTTTTATATGTATTGTGCTAGAATAAACTCTAACCGCGCATATTTATTATTGGAGGAAAAATAAATGAAAATCAGCAAAACTATTTTTGCAGTGCCAGTCATAGCAGCTATGCTTTTGACCGGCTGTGGTGGGAGTGCGGGAAACGGACAAGCCTCAGGTGATGCATTGAATTTTTCAACAGCGTCAGGAGATGCCAGCAACGAGTTGGTAGTTTCAATAGGTGACGAAGCCGATACAGAGGTCTTGAATCAGATTGTTACTAATTTCAAAAAGGATAATCCAGATTTTCCGTACACTGTAAAGTCAGAAATTATCAGTGAATCTGATGCTTCAAATAAGGTACTCGGAGACATAAATGCTGCGCCGGATATTTTTACTTTCGCAGATGACCAGCTGAATGCTCTTACAGCATCAGGAATTCTTCAGCCGATAACAGATTCTTCTATTAAGAGTGAGAATCTCGATGCAGCCGATGATGCAGCTTCAATCGATGGAAAGCTCTATGCTTACCCTATGACAGCCGATAACGGTTATTTTTTGTATTATAACAAAAAATACTTCAAGGACTCTGACCTGGCTAAAATGGATGGAATCCTCGATGTGGCAGCCAAAAATGGCAAGAAAGTGACCATGGATATCGGAAATGGCTGGTATATGTATTCTTTCTTTGGCAATACCGGCATGAAGCTGACTCTCGCAGATGACGGACTTACGAATGTCTGCGACTGGAATTCAACTGATAACAAAATAAAAGGGATCGACGTAGCAAAGGCTATGTCTGCAATCGCCTCAAACAGTGGATTTGAAGCTGGCGGAGATGATGCCTTAAAAGCAGGAGCCGCCGATGGTTCAGTTATTGCAGACTCTATCGGTTCTATTTCTAATTCTATCAGTGAGGGTGCTCAGGGAGTTACAGGCGCAGCAAACAGCACCCAGACTCTTGTAAATGATATGGATTCGATCACCCAGAGAATGGATGAGAACCAGAAGATAGCTAAGAATCTTAAGGATGAGACATCGGTATTTACAAACGTATGAATAAGAAATTAGTTTCATTAGTTTTATCAGCAGCAGTTGCGATAACCTGTTTTTGTGGCTGTGGTAAAAAAACTTCATACAAACCGCTTAAGGATGAGGATGATACAGTTTACACCATCGGCATGGTTTCTTCTGTTTCTGAGAATGACGATTTGAAAAAAGGTTTCGAAGATGCTGTATCAGATACCTTTGGTAAAGGTCACTATAAATTTGTAAATGCCACCTGCTCCTCCAAAAATGATACCGCTTCTATTCAGTCTCTTTTGGATCAGGGCGCTCAGCTTATTTTAACTGAGGACTGGAAGTCTCTCGTGGCTTCATACACATTGACTCAGCAGGCATCAGATGATAAGGACAAAACTCCTGTTGTCTCAACGGGTGTAAATGATATTGCAGCAGCTCTTGGCATAGAGTATTCGGATGAGGATAACAAGACTACAGGAGTGAATGTAACTGGGGTTACTCCGTCACCTGGTGTAAGCAGTAAGCTCTCTGAGCTGATTGAAACAGTGAAAAAGCCTAAACGTGTAGGCATCATTTATTCACCTGAGAACAGGGATGCTGTAAAAGAAAACAGACTTCTTGAGGAATATTTAAGCCAGGCTGGCATCGGATACCGCGAATTTATTCTGCCGACTTCTGCATACAAGTCTCTTATGAAAGACAGTGCCGAGGCGGAAGCGATAAAGAAGAGTGATGATATGGATCCTACTGTCCCACAGATCTCTGATGATTTTGCTGGGTCACTTTTTCAGATTGCCAACGACTCACAGATTCTAGACTGGGAAAAGAAAGCACGCAGATCTTTAAAAAATGCCAGCTCCTCAAAAATCATCAAAACTGCTGTGCAGCAGTGTGATGCATTATTTATCTCAAGTGGTTTTTCAGCAGGGACTGTAAAGAAGATAACAAGGGCCGCTAGAAATGCTGACCTCGTTACATTTGGAAGCGATGATACTGCCGGCAGGTATTCTCTGATAACATTATGGGCAGATCCTTATGACAGTGGCTATCAGGCTGGTGAAATGGTTTATCAGATTCTTGTGAATGGCCAGAATCCGGGAGATATGCCAATTGCCTCTCAGTCAGAGGATTCCTTCCACAAGCTCTATAATGGTTCTTACGCTGAGGTCTTAGGACTCACTTTTCCAAAATCTTTCAGCGAGTATTCTTCATTTATGGCTTCATACGAGCCAGGTGAAGGTACTGAAAAAGTCAGTGACGAAGAAGAAAACTAATGAAAGTCTCCTGGTTTTTGAAACTGGGAGGCTTTTTATGTACACATGACAGTGTACGTTTCTGGTCGTTTATGCTCATTTATCGGCAATTTTTGCATTTTCGTTCTGTTGAGATGGATTCTGAGCAGTGTTATAATGGTTTCGGGGTAAAAATTACAGTATAGAAGGAGAAGCTGATGGCAGATTATATCATGGCGCTTGACGCTGGAACTACAAGCAACAGATGTATACTTTTTGATAAACAGGGCAAAATAGCCGCAGTTGCCCAGAAGGAATTCAGGCAGTTTTTCCCGAATCCGGGCTGGGTCGAGCACGATGCAAACGAGATCTGGTCGACAATGCTTGGTGTAGCTGTTCAGGCTATGCAGTCAGTTGGAGCCGGAGCAAAGGATATAGCCGGAATCGGTATCACGAATCAGCGTGAGACAGTAGTAGTCTGGGATAAAAAGACTGGAGAGCCTATCTACCATGCGATAGTCTGGCAGTGCCGCAGGACATCTGCTATAGCTGATGAGCTGAAGGCAAAGGGACTTACAGAGACTATCCAGAAGAAGACAGGACTTGTGATCGACGCATATTTTTCCGCGACGAAGATCAAGTGGATCCTTGATAATGTCGCAGGTGCGAGACAGAAGGCTGAAAAGGGTCAGCTGATGTTTGGAACCATAGAGACCTGGCTTATCTACAAGCTCTCAGGCGGAAAGCTCCATGTGACCGATTATTCTAATGCTTCCCGAACGATGCTTTTTAATATCAATACTCTACAGTGGGACGATGATATCCTTAAGGAACTTGGCATTCCGAAGAGCATGCTTCCGACACCAGTTCCAAGCTCGCAGGTCTATGGGATGACAGATCCTCTGCTTTTAGGTGGAGAAATCCCAATTGCCGGCGCCGCAGGAGACCAACAGTCGGCACTCTTTGGCCAGATGTGCTTCGATAAGGGCATGGTAAAAAATACCTACGGCACAGGCTGCTTCCTTCTGATGAATATCGGTGATAAGCCTGTATTTTCAAAGAATGGCCTGCTTACTACAGTGGCCTGGGGAGTAGACGGCAAAGTAAACTACGCTCTCGAAGGTTCTATTTTTGTAGCTGGTGCAGCTATCCAGTGGCTCAGGGACCAGGTCAGAATGATTGATTCAGCTGAGGATTCCGAGTACTGGGCGAACAAAGCTCACGGAACTCACGGCTGCTACGTGGTTCCTGCGTTTACAGGACTAGGAGCTCCGTACTGGGACCAGTACGCCAGAGGAATTATAGTAGGTATTACAAGAGGTACGAACAAGTATCACATAATCCGCGCTACACTTGAGTCGATAGCTTATCAGGTCTGCGATGTCACAAAGGCTATGGAAGAGGACTGCGGACTCAAGCTTGAGGCACTGCGGGTTGATGGCGGAGCCTCTGCCAATAATTTCCTGATGCAGTTCCAGGCTGATATGCTTGGAAAGCCTGTCCACAGGCCTTCATCGGTAGAGTCGACGGCAATGGGGGCTGCATACCTCGCAGGACTTGCTACTGGATTTTTCAAAGATATAAATGCGATAAGAAAACTTCCAGATGAAGATGGAAGTGAATTCATTCCGCAGATGTCTCCAATGGAAAGAGAGACAAAACTCAAAGGCTGGCACAAGGCTGTCAAGTACTCATTTGGATGGGCAAAGGAAGACTAAAAAAACGGGGCTCGAAAGAGCCCCGTTTACTATGCGTTTTTGATAATCGGTTTTGCTGCGCTGATTACTTTGCAGAATTTATCATATCGATGAGCTGCTCCCTTGTATGAACACCGACAGCCTTCTGTACGACCTCGCCGTTCTTGAAAACAAGAAGGGTAGGGATGCTCATTACATTGTACTTCTCTGCAATATCGGAATTCTCATCTACATCGAGCTTTCCAATCTTTACATCTGTGAGCTCATCAGCGAGCTTCTCTACGATAGGTCCCTGCATACGGCAAGGTGCGCACCAGGTAGCCCAAAGGTCTACAAGAACCGGCTTGTCTGACTGTAAAACCTCTGAATCAAAATTATCTGAAGTAAACTTTAAAACTGCCATTTTATTCTCCTTTTTTAAATAACTCTTCGTTACAACTGCTACTATATCATGAAATTAGATTGTACGCAATACATTTTTTGAAAAATTAACAAATTTCTTTTTACACGCGCAGAATTGATGAGATTCTCGACAGCACATTGTCAGGGAGCAGCGGTCCTATCAGGAAGTCTAAGAATGAGACTATCGATGGGGTTGAAACCAGGCCGCGGCGATAAATAGTTCTTAGGCTTCTTCTTACGATAGTCTCTGTCTTTGCAGAGAGGAACGGTGAAGACTTGTGTCCGGAGACAGTCTCAATAAATCCGGTATCGCGGATCCAGTAAGGGCAGATGGCCGTTACGGTTATTTTTTCATGAGAAAGTTCCTGACGAAGTGCACGGCTGTAGCTTAAGACAAAGGCTTTTGAGGCTGAGTAGGTGTTAAAGCCCTTAAGTGACTGGAAAGCGGCGATTGAGGCGATATTTACGATGCGCGATCCGGCTTTCATATACGGCAGGCAGACATGGATCATCGCGACTGTGGCCGAGTCATTTAAGGCTATCATCTGCTGCTCGCCGTCATTTCCTATCTGCTCAGTAGTGCCGGACAGACCGAAGCCTGCGCAGTTAATTAATAGACTCACCTGATAGTTACCTGACTCGAGCTGCTTTTTTATCAAATCAAAGGAAGCCTCTTTTGTAAGGTCGGCCGGGAGAACCTTTGCCGGGACCTGTATCTCATCAGAGAGCGCCTTAAGCTTATCCTCGCTTCTTGCGATAAGCCAGAATTCGTCGATATCGAACTTTTCCATCTGGTCTTTAAGCGCGCGCACGTAGCCACGGCCGAGACCGCTTGAGGCGCCGGTGATAACGGCTATTTTTTTATGAGAGAACTTATCAGATGTCCTTTGAAGGTGCCTGAGGCGGATGGTCTCTATTACAGCAATCACGATCCCCAACAGTCCCATCCAGAAAAAAATGTTGCCGGCGATACTTACTATTCTCGAATAGACTTCATTTACTATATGCATATTAACTTTCCAATCTGATTATCCTAAGCTGATTTATTGGTATAGACTATTATAGTGAAGTCATCATGGGTTTTGCAAGCTCTATTCAAATCTGCGGTAAAAAGCACTTGACATATACCCCTAGAGGGTATATTATAATCACAGATACCCGGAAGGGGTATTAGAGATTGCTATGAAAGAAGGTATTCCCTTGGAAAAATATAACGTAACCGGTATGAGCTGTGCTTCCTGCCAGGCTCACGTCGAAAAGGCTGTTAGTAAGGTCCCTGGCGTTAAATCAGTAAGCGTCTCACTTCTTACGAATTCGATGGCAGTCGATGGCACAGCCAGTGATGCTGATATTATAAAAGCTGTTGAAGATGCAGGCTATGGCGCCTCCAAGCAGGACTTCGATACTCCGAAGGCAGGCAGTGCGAGCGCGAAGCTTGCGGCAGAAGAGGAGTCGCTAAAGGATAAGACTACACCGAAGCTCATTAAAAGGCTGATCTGGTCCGTAATAGTTCTCTTAGTCCTTATGTATATTACGATGGGCCACAATATGTGGGGCTGGCCGGTGCCAGCATTTTTAAATCATAACCACATAGGACTTGCAATCACGCAGATGCTTCTGGCACTGATAGTAATGACGATAAACCGTGCATTTTTCACATCAGGCTTCAAGTCACTTATCCACGGCTCTCCGAATATGGACGCGCTTGTGGCATTGGGTTCAGGCGTTTCATTCGGCTGGTCCCTATACATTCTCTACCGTATGACATATCTGCTTACGACAGGCGCCTCTCAGATGGATCTGATGCCGCTCTATCACAACCAGCTCTACTTCGAGTCGGCTGCGATGATTCCGGCACTTATCACTATCGGAAAAACTCTTGAGTCCTATTCAAAGGGCCGCACGACAGATGCTCTTAAGAACCTGATGAAGATGGCCCCTAAGACTGCTGTAATTGAGCGTGATGGTCAGCAGGTCGAGGTCGGAATTGACGAGGTTAAGTCAGGCGATATCTTCGTCGTAAAGCCTGGTGAATCGATTCCGGTCGATGGTGTGATCGTCGAGGGCACAACTGCTGTAGATGAATCCGCCCTGACTGGTGAGTCTATCCCGGTCGATAAGGCAGTAGACGATACAGTTTCAGCCGCTACTATAAATCAGTCTGGATTTATCAGAGCCCGTGCTACAAGGGTCGGCGAGGATACTACCTTTTCACAGATTATACAGATGGTAAGCGACGCTGCTGCCACAAAAGCTCCAATCGCACGAATCGCAGATACTGTATCTGGTGTGTTTGTACCGGCTGTAATGGCTATAGCACTAGTCGTATTCATCGTCTGGATGATAGTCGGCGGCGGCACGACAACCTCTCTTGAGCACGCGATAACAGTCCTTGTTATTTCCTGCCCTTGCGCCTTGGGACTTGCAACTCCTGTTGCCATCATGGTCGGAAACGGGATGGGCGCGAAGAACGGTGTACTCTTCAAGACCTCAGAGGCGCTTGAGAATGCCGGAAAGGTACAGATCATTGCTCTCGACAAAACAGGTACTATCACAGAGGGAAAGCCTCAGGTAACAGATATCATCCCGACCGAGGGATTTTCAGCTTATGAGCTTCTTAAAAAGGCCTATTCACTCGAGTCGAAGTCTGAGCATCCGCTCGCAAGGGCTGTTGTGGAAAAGGCTGAGGGCGCCGGCGTGAAGGCCGATGAGACAGAGAACTTTGAGGCTCTTACAGGTAATGGACTTAAGGGCACCATAAATGGTGAAATAATCTATGGCGGTTCAGAGAAGTTTATTTCTTCTCTTGTAAAAATAAACGATGACCTGCTTAAGAAATCGACGGAGCTCTCAGAGCAGGGCAAGACGCCTTTATTTTTTGAAGAGGATGGAAAGCTTATCGGTATCATCGCTGTAGCAGATATCATAAAGAGCGATTCGAGACAGGCTGTAAAGGAATTACAGCACATGGGAATCGAGGTCGTAATGCTTACCGGTGATAACGAGAGAACGGCAAAGGCAATCGGTGAAGAGGCTGGTGTTGACAGAGTCATAGCAGGCGTTCTTCCTGATGGAAAGGAAAAAGTAATACGTGAGCTTCAGAAGCGTGGCAGAGTTGCGATGGTCGGCGACGGCATTAACGATGCTCCGGCTCTTACGAGAGCTGACACAGGTATCGCTATCGGAGCCGGAACTGATGTGGCTATCGATTCAGCAGATATCGTTCTGATGAACTCAAAGCTTACAGATGTATCAGCTGCTATAAGGCTGTCCCGTGCTACTCTTAAGAATATCTACGAGAACCTTTTCTGGGCCTTCGCCTACAATGCTCTTCTGATTCCAATGGCAGCAGGCCTGTATCCGGGAATCCATTTGAACCCTATGTGGGGAGCTGCCGCAATGAGCCTTTCGAGCTTTACCGTATGTATGAACGCTCTTAGACTGAACCTCTTTAGGGTTCACAGCGCAAAGCACGATAAACCACTGAGGCATCCTGCTCTTCCGGACACCTCAGGTGCAAAAATAACTGTGGCAGAAAACGCCGTGAATGGAAATCCGGCCGCCTGCCCTATAGAAAGTGTAAATGGAGGTAACACAATGAAAGAAACTGTAAATGTAAAGGGAATGATGTGCCAGATGTGCGAGAAGCACGTAAGCGAGGGCCTCAGGAAAATCGATGGCGTAACCTCAGCAACTGCTGACCACGAGAAGGGTACAGCTGTAATCGAGGCTACAAAGCCAATTGCAGAGGCTGACATCAAGAAGGCAGTCGAGGACGCAGGCTACGAGTTCGTATCTGTAGAAGGTTAACGAATCAGAATCATCCTTTTGAATGAGCCCGGCAGACATGCCGGGCCCGTTTAGTTTTAAGAACTTGACTTATACCCCGAAGGGGTATATCATAATTCTAATGTAATTTTTAGGAGGTTCTTTATGGCACAGGAAGCAGAAGAGAAGGTCTGCCCACACTGCGGGCAGGCATCAGATATAGAGGGAACTGGTGGAGGCTGCGCGGCCTGCTCCGGCAAAATGAAGGACAGAAGCGACAAGGAAAAGAAGGACCTCGTGAACCGGCTCTCGAGAATCGAGGGCCAGATCCGGGGCATAAAGAGGATGATCGAGGAAGACGCTTACTGCATCGATATCCTGAGACAGAGCACTGCTGCGACCGCAGCCTTGAACAGCTTTAACAAGGTCGTCTTGGCAAACCATATCCGCACCTGCGTGAAAGAGAATGTGAGGAACGGAAATGACGAGGTCATCGATGAGCTGGTAGATACAATCCAGAAACTGATGAAGTAAACAATATTTATATCATAAAACAAATACTAAAAACCGCAGACGGCGCAGCCGACTGCGGTTTTTGTGATAAAAATAGTAAAATACTTTAGTCAAAATGCACAAAAGCCAATTGAAATTTTGGTATATAATGACAAAAACTACAAAAAACAGTTGCCTTCTTAAGAAAAATGTGTATAATTATAGCTAAAGCTAAAATACTTTAGAAATATATCAATTAACAACATCAAAAAGGGACGGCAATGGACAGACAGGGAAATTATAACAAACCATGGATTCTGCAGAGGGCGGATCCATATGTGTGCAAGGCGGATGGAGGATATTATTTTACGGCATCAGTGCCGGCGTTCGACAGGATAATCCTCAGATACAGCAAAACGCTGAGGGGACTAGGTGAAGCTTCGGAAAGAGTTATCTGGAAAAAACACGATCACGGCCCAATGTCTGAGAATATCTGGGCACCAGAACTGCACTGGCTGTATGGCGGCTGGTACATCTACTATGCAGGCGGAGAAGTAGAGGATAAGTGGCATATCCGGCCATATGTGTTAAAGCTTGATGGAACTGACCCTATGAAGGATGAGTGGGTAGAAGCGGGGCCGATGCGGCCCGCAGACACGGACGAGTTCTCATTCAGGACATTTTCGCTGGATGCGACTATTTTTCAAGTGAACGGGGAATACTACTATGTGTGGGCAGAAAAGGTCAGCGTAGGAAAGCAGATTTCGAATCTTTATATATCGAGGATGGAAAGCCCTGTGAAGCTCGCGACAGACCAGGTACTTCTTACATCGCCGGATTATGACTGGGAACGTCACGGATTCTGGGTGAATGAAGGACCAGGAGTACTTTTTCATGGAGATGATATCTGGCTTACATATTCGGCGTCTGATACGGGGCCGGCATACAGTGTAGGTATGCTTCACGCGAAGAAGAATTCTGACCTTCTGGATCCGAGAAGCTGGGAGAAGTCCAGATATCCAGTGCTTTCTACTGACCAGGAACTGGGCATCTATGGGCCGGGCCACAATTGTTTCGTAAAGGACGAGAATGAAAATGATCAGATGATAGTGCACGCCAGGACAAAGCCGGAGATAGAAGGGAATCCGCTTGATAATCCGGACAGACATGCGTTTATCCTTCCTGTCAGATGGAATGAAGATACTCCTGTATTTTCTTTCAGAGGTGAGATATGAAACGGGCAGTTACAGCGCTTGTCATGGCGATGACAATGGCTTTGACAGGATGCGCGGGTACAAACGGTGGAAAAGCAGGGACGGAGAAAAAAGTGGAAATCAAGAAGGGAAACTATAACAGCGAAGCCAGTATTCATGATCCGCAGATACTTCTGGACAGTGAGGGGACATACTGGATGGTAGGCAGTCATTATCTGGAAGCAGAATCAGGCGATTTAGAGAAATGGACTTACACGTCCAAAACGCCGACAGTACTTTTTTCAAATATTTATGATGGTGACATGCCGGCATTTGACTATGTGGGTAAAAATGACCAGGGTACGTACTCCTGCTGGGCAGAAAATATCATCTATAATGACACTATGAAGAAATATGTGATGTATTTCTGCACGACATCCACATATATAAAAAGTGATATCTGCATGGCGGTAGCAGACAGCCCTAAGGGACCGTGGGAGTATAAGGCAAAATTCCTCTATTCAGGATGGACTAAAAAGGATGTAAAGAATACTGATATGTACGATGTCCTTGGAGAAAATGCCGATTTGAGCAGATATCTTCAGTACGGAGCGTACAATAACAAGCAGTGGCCGAACAGCATAGACCCGGCAGTATTTACGGATATGGACGGGCGGATGTGGCTTGTATACGGATCGTGGTCGGGTGGCATTTTTTTAATAGAGCTCGATAAAGCAACGGGACTGCCGGTTTCTCCGAAGGAAACAGGAGAAGGCATAGATCCGTATTATGGCTATCGCCTGCTCGGGGGCGGACATCATGCAATAGAGGCACCTTATATAGTTTATGACAGCGAGACGAAGTACTATTATCTGTTCCTGTCGTATGGTGAGTTGAAAAGAGAAGGCGGCTATCAGATAAGAGAATTCAGGAGCAAGACACCGACCGGACCATATGTGGATGCAAAGGGGCAGACACCGGCAGATCAGGATGATTTTTTCAATTACGGTGTCAAACTGATGGGGAATTATACTTTTCCAAGTCTCGAGACGGCTTATATGGCACCTGGCGGCGAGTCAGTATTCAAGGACAAAAACGGAGACTGGTGCCTTGTGTACCACCAGAGGTTTGACAACGGCTCTGAGGACTTTCAGGACAGGATCCACAGGCTGTATATGACACCGGAAGGGTGGCTCGTGCCGCAACCATTTGAGCTCAGCGACGACAAAGTGAAAAACAAGGGTTATCAGGATGATGACCTTGACGGGGACGTCTACATGATAGACCATGGCCTGTCGGTAGATTCAAATATCAATGAAGCAGAGAAGACTGCTTTTCATAAAGAAAAAATAACCGGAGCGTATAAAGGCACCTACGAGATAAAGAAAGGCACGAACCAGGTCGTTCTGAAAATCAATGGCGGCGTATATACAGGGGTTATTACAGACACAACAGATGAAGCCGGAAACAAGATCCGCACAATACTTGCAGTCGGCGATAACAACCAGACTATCTGGGGAGTCAAATACTTATGAGATTATTTATCAATGAAAAAGTAAAAAAAGGAACGATCTCACCTGAAATCTACGGACAGTTCAGTGAGCATCTCGGCAGAGGGATTTATGGCGGACTATATGTCGGCGAAAACTCTGATATTCCGAATACAAACGGAATGAGAAATGACGTTGTAAATGCGCTCAAAGAGATCAAAGTGCCGGTTCTCAGATGGCCGGGAGGCTGTTTCGCGGATGAATACCACTGGATGGACGGCATCGGACCAAAGGAAAACCGCAAAAAAATGGTAAACACCCATTGGGGAGGAGTGACGGAGGATAACAGCTTCGGGACCCACGAATACTTTGAGCTCGTAAAACAGTTAGGCTGCAGGACATATATCAATGGAAATGTCGGGAGCGGCACAGTACAGGAGATGTCAGAATGGGTGGAGTATATGACATTTGGCGGACTTTCGCCGATGTCAGAACTTAGAAAGAAAAACGGACACAAAAAGCCGTGGACAGTCGATTACTTCGGAGTCGGAAATGAAAACTGGGGCTGTGGCGGCAATATGCGCCCGCAGTATTATGCGGATCTGTACCGCAGATTTCAGACATATATCAGGATTTACGATCCGGAGCACCCGATTAAAAAAATCTGTGGCGGAGCAAATGTGGATGACTATGACTGGACAAAGAAGGTTTTAGATACATGCTTTGACCACTCGATTCCTGAGGCACACGGCTTTATGGACGGGCTTTCGCTGCATTACTATGTACATCCGGAAGGCTGGGAGATAAAGGGCTCATCGACAGATTTTGACAGAGAGGTATGGTATAAAACACTCTCAAAAGCTTTGTACATGGAAGAACTGGTGACAAAGCACTCAAAGATAATGGATGTGTATGACCCTGAGAAGAAGATCGGCATGGTAGTTGACGAATGGGGCAGCTGGTATACTGCAGAGCCGGGGACTAATCCGGGATTCTTATATCAGCAGAATACAATAAGAGATGCTCTTATTGCCGGAATAACCCTAAATATTTTCAACCGCCACTGTGACCGTGTAAAAATGGCCTGCATAGCCCAGATGATAAATGTGCTCCAGTCGATGATACTGACAGATGGTGATCAGATGATCAAGACACCGACATACCATGTGTTCCATCAGTACAGGTATCATCAGGGCGCGGAACTTTTAGATACGCAGATAACAGATGATGGAACGGAAGGACCAGATGAGTGGCGGGTTCCAGAAGTTACAGAGTCTGTATCAGTGGATAAAGACGGGGTTATGACGATAACTCTGGCTAATCTGTCAGCAGATGACTCAAAGGATATGGAAATCAGCTTTGCTGAGAAAAAAGCTCTTAAAGTCAAAGAAGCTACGGTTGTGACCGGTGATATCCACGCGCATAATACGTTCGAGGCTCCGTCAGAAGTCATCGAGCAGAAATTCGACGCTTACATGGAGGGGGAAGATGGCCTTAAGGTCACTCTGCCTCCGGCAAGTATAACTCTCCTTCGTATCTGAGATATGCTCAGAAAAACAGGGCGGCGGGCCTTTGACCCACCGCCCTTGTTTTAATCTGAAATAGGTTCATAGTAAAGACTTACTTTGATATCCTGAGCGTAATTTCCGAAAGTGCTTCCAAAAATTGTAAGACCACCCACATGCTCGGCATCGTCTTTTACTTCAAGTCTGAAAGAAATTTTACTTTTATAATTAAGAGCCAGATCATCAATGCTTATGTCAGAGATCTGAAGTCCATCTATAAAAGTTCCCTCGTGGTTTATCACCAGGAGCTTTAACAGCCCGTACTGATTCCAGTTTGGAAACCACCAGTCAGGAGTAAAGATTCCCCGGGTATCGCCGAAATCTCCCGGAGAAGTCCACATGCCAAGCTCAGTGTCATTTATTGAGAAAGTGATATCAGATGGCCAGACTGAATTTACGCCTGGAGCCTCTGATGATAACTCGGCAGATATCATGATCTGATTGATTTTCTGGTTTACAGGAATGAAGTTTGGAACCTCATACTCTACAAAGCCCCGGGTGAACCAGAGAATATCAGCATCATATCTGTCAGGATGAGAGAAGTATCTGGTATCATCCACCTCGCCAATCAGTGATTTGCTTGTCGCTATACCGCAGGTCGGGTAGACTCTGTAATTCGTGTAGTGGCCGACTCTTATATCTGCGTTGTAGATATTCTGGACTTCTTCCGGAGTCTCAAAGTCTATAAGGATTTTTTCAAGACGGGGAGAGATGAGCTTCTGGTTTCCGTGCCCTTCGCTGTCGCTGTTTATGCTTATAAGGCCTGCTGCCTCGAGCTTTTTTATGTGACCTGTGAGAGCTCCGTTTGTAATGTTAAGCGCAGAGGCGATTTCGTTCATGCTCATCTGCTTGTTCTCAAGCAGAAGACTGATAATCTGCATTCTGGCGTCTGATCCCAGGACTTTAAAAAGCGGGAGAGCTTCTTCTGGTGTAGTGATTCTGATCATTTTCGCCTCCAGTTATGTATAAAACCTTAATCCTATAATAGAACATAAAGTAATTTAGGTCAACAGAAATTCTTTAATTTTTGACAAAAATCTTAACAACCTAAAATATTTTAGAAAAAAATAAAAAACATATTGACATAACGGCAAATACCTAGTACAATATGCATAGAAAATCGAATTGGGGACTGGGGTTTTACGGTAATGTTTCACAAAAAGGCCGGGCGCGCGAGCTGAGTAAGTGAATCAAAAGTAAAAAAATTCACCAAAACGATATGGGTAAACAAGCAAAGGGGCTGGTTTAACTAAGAAGGGAGCCCCATAGGAGGTAATGATTTATGAAATTGAGGAAGGTTTTAGCGGCTGGCTTATGTGCAGCCATGACAGTCACATCTATGGCAGGATGCAGCGTGGCGAAGAATGAGGCATCATCAAGTGATGCTTCTACAAGCACGAACCTGAAGGGCGAAGGAAAGGATGAACTGCATATCCTGATTTACGCACAGGAGCATGAGAAGGCAGCTTATGAGGAACAGATAAAGAAGTTTACAGAGGCCCATAAGGACCAGATCAAGAACGTGAACTTTGAAGTCACAACTCAGGACGAGTATAATACAAAGATGACAGCAGCCATCGCGGCAAATGATCTACCGGACATCTTCTATATCGGACCGGCGTCTGTGAAAGAGTATGTTGATAACGGCTACTGCATCCCGCTTGATGATTATGTAGATCAGACGGCTGTTGATAATCTCTGGCCAGAGATAAAGAGCGCTTATCAGTATGATGGAAAAGAAATCGGAAAGGGCTCGCTCTACTGCCTGCCGAAGGATCTCTCATGCTTCGCCTTTGCATATAACAAGGATTTGTTTGATAAGGCCGGCATCGACTATCCGGATCCTGATAAACCGTACACTTATGACGAGTTCCTTGATGTCTGCAAGAAGCTGACAAAGGATACAGACGGGGACGGTGAAATCGACCAGTGGGGCGTTGCGAATGCTAACGCGTTCGGTATGACACCGTATATGTATTCAAACGGAGTAAAGTTCTTAAGTGATGACTACAAGACAGTAAACCTCACGAATAACAAAGCTCTCGAGGACAGTTTCCAGTTTTATACAGACCTCACATCCAAGTATAAGGTTACTCCTTCAGTAGAACAGGATACAGCAATGGGCGGCTACCAGAGATGGCTGGATGGACAGATCGGCTTCTATGCCTGCGGTACATGGGATGTAGCAGCATTCATGGACAAGGCTACATTCCCTTATGACTGGGATCTCTGCGGATGGCCGGTAGGACCTGATGGAGACGGAAAGTCCACAACCTGGCTAGGAACAGTAGGATTTGCAGTATCAAAGACATGCAAGCATCCTGATCTCGCAGCTGAGCTTATCACGGCGCTTTCTACAGATCTTGATGGTCAGAAGGCACTCTCAGGTGAGACTACAGGAAAGTCAATGCAGATCCCGAACATCAAGGACTATGCTACAGGCGACTGGAAGCAGGCTGTAAAGGATGGCAAAATCCCATACGCTTCAAATGTAGATGTTATTTTCGGATATATCGAAGGAAACGACAAGTACAAGGGCATTTTTGAGGAGACTACATACACTCCGAACAACGAGTGGTGGACTACATTCCTTGAGGGAATACCGAATGTACAGAATGGCTCGGAATCAGCCGGCGATTATCTGAAAGAAGTAGAACCTAAGTGTCAGGAAGCCCTCGACAACGCATGGGATCTCTCATCAGGAAACAAGAACTAACAGACATTCTCTAGCGCGAAATCCGTTTTCTGCGGCCTCTCTTTCATAGAGTTTTATCTAAAAGAGTGGCCGCTTTTTCGAAAAGAGGAATAACAAATGGAAATAAAAAAGTCAGGAAGCAAGGGAATGTCTGCGATGGCGAAACGGGAAGAACGCTGGGCGTGGCTTTTTATCCTGCCTCCATTCATCGGGTTCTGCCTGTTTATGGCATATCCTATTGTATTTGCAGTGACAGCCAGTTTCTCGAGATGGACAGGACTGAACTCCCTTCTCGGTAATATGGCCGGTTTCAGAAACTATCATGACATACTGACAGATCCGAAGTTCTGGAAGGCCATGGCGAATACCATTATCTACATGATTGGTATTCCGATAGGAATGATACTTTCAATTCTGATTTCTATGGGAATCAACCGTCTGAAAAGTCTTGGACGTATTTTTACAACACTCTATTATATCCCGGTAGTTTCATCTCTTGTGGCAGTCTCAATTCTCTGGGCCTGGGTATTCAACTATGATTATGGTCTGCTGAACTCGATCATTAAAGCCCTGACAGGCCTGCATGGACCTAACTGGCTCGGCGATGAAGCTATGGTAAAGGTCGCCATGATCATTTTTATGACATGGAAGGGTCTTGGTGGTACAATCATTCTGTATCTGGCAGGACTGCAGAATATTCCCAAGGATTACTATGAGGCAGCGAAGATTGACGGAGCCACAGGCTTACAGCTGTTCAGGTATATTACTCTGCCGCTTATCTCCCCAATCACATTCTATGTGCTTATCACATCGATGATTGGCGGATGGCAGGTGTTCGTAGAGGTGCAGGTAATGACAGGAAACGGTGGTACAAACTACAGTGCCGCAACAATCGTATTCTACCTGTATCAGAAGGCATTTGCACAGAACCAGCTCGGATACGGCTGCGCCGTAGCAGTTATCCTTGCGATTATTATCTTTATAATTACCGCAATAAACTTCAGCAACCAGGATAAATGGGTGAAGACGATGGACTGAGGAGGAAGAAAATGAGCGATAGGGTTATAGACAGGAAAGAACTTTTAAAGAGGGCTAAAAAGGGGCATCGGACAAAGAAACAGAAAGCTGGAGATGTGATAGTCTTTGTACTGTTAGCTCTCGGCGCTGTGACGATGGTCTTCCCGCTTATCTATATGGTGGCGACCTCTTTTATGACTAAGAACCAGATCCTTTCAGGAAAGCTTACGATTTTACCGGATCCTATCCTGATAGGAAAATACTCAGAGGTGCTTTCAAAGGGAAGTTTCATAAACGGTATTTTGAACACGATGAAAGTAGAGATACCGGTGCTTTTCTTCGGAGGATTCACTTCGTCGCTTGCAGCATTCGCATTTGCAAAAATGAGATTCCGCGGAAAGGACACGTTTTTTATGGCTCTTCTTGCTACGATCATGATTCCTTTTGCGGTTGTCATGATTCCGCAGTATGTGCTTTTTACAAAAATGGGATGGACGAATTCTCTTCTTCCGCTCATAGTTCCGGGCTGCTTCGGCAATGTAAGCATTATTTTCTTCCTGAGACAAAATCTCTACAGTATCCCGACCGAACTGATGGAAGCAGCAAAGCTCGATGGCTGTTCCTACTTCGGAGTATACTGGAGAATCTTCCTCCCGCTGATGAAGGGGGCTTTGGGAACACAGCTTATTCTCTGGTTCATGGGAATCTGGAATGATTACCTTGCACCGGTAATCTTCCTGAGGAATGAGGACAAATGGACACTGCAGGTGGTTATCAAGTCGTTTAACTCATACTACGCGATACAGAGTGACTATGCTCTGATCATGGCTGCATCAGTTATTTCAATCATACCGACACTGATACTCTTCTTCTGTTTCCAGAAAGTGATAGTTCAGTCGGTAGCCATCAGCGGCATCAAATAATAGAAAGGAGCGTGGCATACATGGATTTACTGAATAATAGTGTTGTTAAATTTTTAAATAAAATGACCGATATTCTGGTCTTAAATCTTCTCTTCATATTTACCTCCCTACCGGTCTTTACGATCGGAGCATCACTTTCAGCCATGTATGCCGTTTCACTCCGTTCAGTCAGGTATGGCGACGGCTATGTGGTCAAGACGTACTTTAAAGCTTTCAAGCAGAGCTTCAAGCAGTCTACTGCCGCCTTTCTGGTAACAGCTGCGGCGGGAGCCCTCCTTTTTTTGGACTACAGATTCTGGAAAGCGATGGATGCCGGATTGTTCGGCCGTATCCAGCAGGTGATTATCATAGTTATAGCGTTTATCATAGGGATAACTGCTATGTGGCTTTTCCCGCTTATTGCAAAAATGAACGATACCCTGATCACTCAGATAAAAAACGCAGTAAAGATAGCCTTCGGGTATTTTCTTCCATATACTGTATCTGCGGCGGGGATAGCGGTTTTTGCTGCCTGGCTTGCGACACTGAATCCGGGACTTACGATTATCATGATCATATTCGGATTCGCGTCTGTGAGCAACCTGCAGTCACTTTTCTTCTATAAAGTTTTTTCAAAGTATATAAAAGAGAACCCTGCAGGACCGGATGATCCACTTTATGGCAGAGACTATACAGAATGAATGATAAAAATAAATGCCGCCTCTGTGAGCTTGCAAAAATGGCATCTGCGGATGCAGCAGACCTGCTTCACTATAGAGATTTGATCGCACCTTGTGACCGCGCTGATGAGACGGTCTACAACAGACGCCTGCTTTTTTGCGAGGAGTGTCCGTCTCTTGTGGGAGTCACCTGTCAGTCATGCGGATGTTATGTACAGATACGTGCTTTTGCAAAAAATGCCCGCTGTCCGGAGAAAAAGTGGTGACAGCCACTTCGATGGCCGGGCAGCTTTTTTTAGTCCTTTACACACTGCATATGTATATATACAACTTTATGGTAGAACTGCACAAATTCAGAAGTGAAAATATATGCATTTTTCACAAAGCTCAATAAAGTATATTGACAAATCAACCGGAAGGCTGTATACATGTATTTAGAAGATTGATGAAATTATAAAAGATGTACAGTACATATTTTTAACGGAATCTGAAAACCAATTCAAAAATCAGCAAACGCTGGAAAGGAACGTTATGAAGAAGATTTATTTTGTACCTGGAAGTCAGGATCTCTATGGAGAAGAGTGTCTGAAGCAGGTAGCTGCAGACTGCAGACAGATGGTTGATTTTTTAAATGAAAAGCTGTCAGACACTATTCAGTTCTGCCTTCTCCCGACTGTAGAGACATCGGAGATCTGTGTTGAGGACATGAAAAAAGCTGTCTGCGATGATGAATGCGTAGGAGTCTGCACCTGGATGCATACTTTTTCACCGGCGAAGATGTGGATAAAAGGTCTGCAGATATTAAACAAGCCTCTATTGCATCTGCATACTCAGGCAAACGAAAAGCTGCCATATGAAACTATAGACATGGATTTCATGAACTTAAACCAGGCGGCACATGGAGACCGTGAATTCGGATACATTCTCGCAAGACTTGACATTCCTCATCAGGTAGTGGCAGGATACTATAAGCACGATGATTTTATCGCCAAGGTCCGTCAGTTCGCTGAGGTGGCAAAGGCCATAGATTATTCGTACCATATGCGTGTCGCTACCTTCGGCAATAATATGCGCGATGTAGCAGTAACAGACGGTAACAGACTTTCATGTGAGATCAAGTACGGCTGGGAGATCAAATACTGGGGCATCGGAGAGATCGCAGATCTGGCAGCTGAAGTCACAGATGCTGAGATCGATTCTAAGATGGCTGAGTACAAGGATAAGTACGAGATGGCAACAGACCGTATAGATGTAGTTCGTGAGCAGGCAAGGTATGAGGTGGCCTTTGAAAAATTCCTGAAGGAAAATAAATGCTCAGCCTTTACAGACAGCTTCCAGGATCTCCATGGATTAAACCAGCTCCCGGGAATAGCCGCTCAGAATATGATGGCAAAGGGAATAGGATTTGGACCTGAAGGCGACTATAAGATCGCGGCTTTCCAGGCAGTCCTTGAAAAAATGTCCGAAGGCCGTAAAGGAGCGACAGGATTTATGGAGGACTACACCTACGATCTGACACCTGGCGAAGAGGTAGAGCTCGCCAGCCATATGCTCGAAGTGCCACCACAGCTTGCGGCAAATAAACCAAGGATTGAAGTACATCCATTGGGAATCGGCGGAAAATCCGATCCGGCCAGACTTGTATTTGACTGCGCTGAAGGCGATGGAATCCAGGTGACACTTATTGATATGGGTGACCATTTCAGAATTGTCTGCGCAGATGTAGAGCTTATCAAAGAGCCTCATCCGATGCCAAACCTTCCGGTAGCGCATATCATGTACAGACATAAGCCGAACTTCGAGATCGGCACAGCAGCATGGTGCTATGCCGGAGGCGCACATCACTCTGTTATTTCAACAGCTTTGAACCGATCGGACATAGCGCTTTTTGCAAAGCTGACAGGAACGGAGCTTATAACAATTGGTGATGATACCACTGAAGCAGACCTCGAAAAGCTATGACGCAGCAGAATCCGCAGTACAAAAAGGTAGTCGAATATATCATGTCGGAGATTGAGAACGGCAGCCTGAAAGAAGGGTCACGGCTTCCTTCTGAGAAGGAATTGTGTGAAATGTTCTCACTCTCCAGACAGACTATCCGCCATGCTACAGGAGAACTGGAAAAAAACAGGGTAATTACCAGAGTAAAGGGCAGCGGAACCTACGTGGGGGATCAGTCAAGACCACGGAGAAAACCACGATACAGGTCAGTGGCTGTAATGCTTACTTATGTAAACAGCTATATTTTTCCACCTGTACTGCAGGGTATTTCAAATACCTTGAACAATAAAGGATATTCGGTCAGTGTGTCTTTCACAAATAACGATATTGAGAGAGAAAAGCGCGCTTTGGAACAGATTTTATCTTCGGATAAGGTTGACGCGCTGATAGCTGAGCCGTCGAAAAGCGCGCTGCCGAATCCGAATATGAATTATTATCGGATGCTGGAAAAAAGAGGGATTCCGGTACTTTTTATAAATTCGTCGTACCCAAAGCTTGATATGCCCTGCATCAGACTTGATGATGAGGGGATTGGATACGAGGCGGTGAAATACCTGATATCACAGGGACACAGGGATATTGCGGCTGTTTTTCACTGTGAAGACCTCCAGGGAATCAGGCGATATGCCGGATTCGACAGGGCGCTTCGGGAAAACGGGATAGTGCTTGACCCTGAAAAAGTAATCTGGCTTGATACTGCAGGTGTTTCAGATCTGGATCCTCTGATGGACTACATTACAAAAAGGATCAGTACAGCGACAGCTGTTTTTGCCTATAATGACGAGGTGGCCTGTCAGCTGATAAGAGGATTTAACCGAAAAGGCATCAGGGTGCCGGATGATATATCTGTTATCGGAGTGGATGATGCAGAGGCTGCCAGAACAGCGGAACCGCCACTTACGACCTTTCCGCATCCTAAGGCAGAGCTGGGAATAATGGCGGCACAGAAGATCATAGAGCAGATAGAAAATCCGCTGATGAAAAGGGATCATCTGTTTCTGCCTGAAATCATAGTCAGAGATTCTGTAAAGAATCTCAATAAGGAGGAAAAATAAATGCTCGAAGAACTGAAAGAAAAGGTGCTCGAAGCGAACCTGAAGCTGCCTGAACATCATCTGGTGACTTTTACATGGGGAAATGTCAGCGCTTTTGATAAGGAGACCGGGCTTTTTGTAATAAAGCCGAGCGGAGTACCGTATGAGAAGCTTAAAGCTGAGGATATGGTGGTTGTTGATTTAGACGGCAACAAGGTCGAGGGAGACCTGAACCCATCTTCAGATACGCCTACTCACGCTGTACTCTACAAACGTTTCCCGCAGATCGGCGGGATAGTCCACACCCATTCTACATTTGCGACATCCTGGGCACAGTCAGGAAGAGATATTCCGTGCTACGGTACGACTCACGCTGACTACATCTACGGGCCGATTCCCTGTGTCAGGAATCTGACAAAGGAGGAGATAGATGAGGCCTATGAGAAAAATACCGGAAAACTCATCGCAGACTACTTTGAAGAAAATAACAGAGATGTGACAGCGGTACCTGGAGCTCTCTGCAAAAACCATGGAGTATTTACCTGGGGAAAGGACGCACACGAGGCAGTCTATAATGCGGTAGTATTCGAAGAGGTAGCAAAGATGGCATATCTCACAGAACAGATAAACCCTAGAGTATCAGTCGCCCCGCAGTCTCTTGTAGACAAGCATTATTACAGAAAGCATGGCGAAAACGCCTATTATGGACAGAAAGGCAGTCATGATGGAAGATAGAGAGATAATAGAAAAGGGACTTGACAGCCTCGGAATAGAATTTGGCTCTACTAATATCAAGGCAGTGCTTATTGATGACAGTGGCAGGGTATTGGCTAAGGGCTCACACAGATGGGAGAATTCTCTAAAGGATGGCATATGGACCTATTCATATCAGGAGATTGATGATGGTCTGAGAGCCGCTTATTCGTCTCTGCGCAAAGCAGTAGAAGAGAAATACTCAGTAACGATCAAAAAAGTCGGAGCCATGGGTATTTCCGCAATGATGCACGGAATCATCCCACTTGGCAGAAATGGGGAGCCTCTTTCCGAATTCCAGACCTGGAGAAATTCCAATACCCAGAAAGCGGCTGATCTGCTGACGGATTTGTTCCACTTTAACATTCCGCTCAGATGGACGATAGCTCATCTCTATCAGTATATGCTTGATGATGAGAAGTTCTTAGGTGACCTGGATTTCGCGACTACACTTGACAGCTACATGACATGGAAGCTTACCGGAGAGAGGGTTACAGGTGTAGGAGACGCTTCAGGTATTTTTCCTATAGATACCAGGACAAAGGACTACGACCAGACGATGGTGGATGCCTTCGATGCCATTATAGCAGAAAAAGGCTATGGATGGAGATTAAGGGATGTTCTGCCTGTAGTAAAGGTGGCTGGGGATACAGCCGGGCATCTGATTAAAGAAGGAGCAGCCCTTCTCGATGAGACAGGAAATCTCGAGCCGGGTATACCTTTTGCGCCACCTGAGGGTGACGCAGGGACAGGTATGGTGGCAACTAATGCGGTTTCGCCACGAACAGGAAATATTTCCGCGGGAACGTCTACTTTTGCAATGGTTGTTACAGAAAAGCCATTGAAGGAAGTGCACCGTGAAATCGATATCGTAACGACTCCGGATGGTGCCACCTGTGCCATGAGCCACGCGAATAACGGAACTACTGATATAAATGCCTGGCATGATATTTTTGCACAGTTTACAGAAGCTCTTGGACTCGATCCAAAGAATTATGACCTGTATACCATTCTCTGCAAAGCATCACTTGACGGGGATCCGGACTGCGGAGGGCTTGTAAATTTCGGCTACTATTCAGGTGAAGGAGTTACAAAGCTTAACGAAGGCAGACCCTTGTATGTGAGGATGCCTGATTCGCATTTTACCCTTGCGAACCTGATGAGAGCGAATATCTACTCTGCTCTCGCGGCTGTAAAGCTTGGAATGGATATCCTGATGAAGGACGAACAGGTCCAGATAGACAGGATAACCGGACATGGCGGGCTCTTCGGGACAAAGGGAGTGGCTCAGAAGTATCTTGCAGCTGCGATAAATACTCCGGTAACAGTGCTTTCGACAGCAACTGAGGGAGGACCTTGGGGAATGGCGCTCTTAGCACTGTATATGAAAAAGTCATATGAAAAGAGCCTGCCAGAATTTCTGGATAAGGATATTTTTTCAGGAATGCAGGGAGAAACTGTAGAACCGGATAAAACGACAATAGAGGGCTATGAGATATTTATGGAACACTACAAGGCGGCACTTGAGATAGAAGGTCTTACAATTAAACAGATCCGGTGGGATAATAGAAACTGACAGGAGGTTATAAAATGAAGTTTTTTATTGACACAGCAAACATCGATGAGATCAAAGCAGCAAATGACATGGGAGTCATCGCCGGAGTTACGACGAACCCTTCACTCATTGCAAAAGAGGGCAGGGACTACAAAACTGTCTTGAAAGAGATCACTGGAATCGTAGATGGAGCTATCTCAGGTGAGGTAAAGGCTACGACTACCGATGCAGAGGGAATGGTGAAGGAAGGCCGTGAGATCGCAGCTATTCACCCGAACATGGTAGTAAAGATCCCTATGACAGCTGAGGGCCTCAAGGCTATAAAGACACTCTCAAGCGAGGGAATCAAGACCAACTGCACCCTGATTTTTACAGCAAACCAGGCACTTCTGGCAGCAAGAGCAGGAGCTACATATGTATCTCCATTCCTTGGAAGACTCGATGATATATCAGAGGCAGGATTCCAGCTTATTGAAGAGATCGCTACGATTTTTGGCAATTATGACGATATAACTGCACAAATCATTTCAGCTTCAGTCAGAAGCCCGCTGCATGTGACACAGTGTGCTCTTGCAGGAGCAGACATAGCTACAGTTCCATATAAGGTCATCATGCAGATGATCCACCATCCTCTGACAGATGAGGGAATTGTGAAATTCCAGAAAGATTATACAGCAGTATTCGGAAAGTGATCTCCGGATTTATACCTGTACTACAAGCCTTTCAGATGCGTCCTTCGCCAATGGCGAACGGACGCATTCTTTTTCTCCTAGATTATACCAAAACGGAGTCTGCCGTTTGTAAAGAGTAAGTTAAGAGTACTTTATTTTTTGCAAAAATAAACGTTTAAAGCGTAAATTCCCTGATTTCGCAGTTCTTCGGCTTTGGATTCCACATCAGCTCATGCTTCTTGTGACCCAGGATGCCACAGAGGACACGCATGATTCCGCCGTGGCAGGAGATAAGCACGTTCTGATAATCCTTTTTGGAGAGATCGTCTAAGAAGGAGTGCGCTCTCTCCTTCATATGTGCTATCGACTCGACAGTAGCAGGCTCCTTAAAAACAGTAGGAAGCAGCCAAAATGACCACATCTCAAGGCCAAGGGCTGTATACTTTTTCTTTTCGTAGCGGCCGAAATCCACCTCGATTATGCGCTCGTCAGTTATTATGTCCCTTTTGTCCCAGCCGGAAATGATGGAGGCAGTGTCTACTGCTCGCTGGAGCGGGCTTGAATAGACCGCGTCGAAGTGGATGCCCTTTACCTGCTGAGCGGCTTCGGCTGCCTGCTGCCTGCCATGGGCGTTTAAAGGCGCGTCAGTTCTGCCCTGCATCAGGTGCGCCTTGTTCAGGTCTGTTTGTCCGTGTCGTGTGATATAAATATTCATGGAGACAGTTTAACACATTTTTCATATTTTTCCTATTGACAGATTGAGAAACTGGTGGTATTATTTGTGCACAATCTAATTAGCACTCGACTTTGATGGTTGCTAATAATAATCGATGAAGGAGGAAATCGCATGACAGTATTGCCATTGTACAATGTGATGCTGATCCCGGAGACGAACCTGTACCTGCAGACGCAGGCATTTACAGCGATGACCGGGAAGGAGCCTGAGAACCAGGAAAGGCTTATCATAGCAGCAGAGAAATCTCCTAAGAAGAGAGAGGAGATTACAGAGGACGACCTCTATCCTATTGGAGTGTCAGGTATTATCACAGAGATAAATTCCGATAACGGCTACATCGTGATCAGAACGAAGAAGAGAGCCGATATCACGGATGTTACTATTTTTGCAGACCATACGATAAATGTCACAGCCACAAGGCGTGAGGATACACCAGATGAGGAGATAAGCCCAGACGAGGAGAGAGCCCGTTTGGATAAGATGAAACAGGCGCTTGTCGGATATTTTGCCAACTCACAGTATGGGAACCTGAGCAGAGGCTACATCGCGCAGTTTAATTCTATCTCAGAGGTTGCTGCAGCTATGAGCCCGTGGCTTTTCAACTCAGCTGAGGACAGATATAAGGTCCTTGAGGAGGATTCGAAGGTCAAGCGTCTCGAGCTCATGGAGAAGATGATCTATGAGAACATCGAGATGAGTAACATCGGCGCTGAGGCTGCAAATGCTCAGGAGGCTGATTACCAGAAGATTTACAGAGAGTCAGCCTTGAAGAAGCAGATCGACTATCTGCAGAAGGAACTTGACGACATGCATCCTGAGAACGTCTCAGATATCAGAAAGTTCGAGATCGCTCTTAAGGACAACGGCATGAATGAGGATGCCAAGAAAGAGGCCGAGAAGGTTCTCGGACGACTTAAGCAGGAGGGTAAGAATTCTCCTGAGTACGGCATGCTCTATGATTACCTCGATTTCGTGACGACTCTTTCCTGGAAAAAGGAGGAGCCGAAGGATATAGATTTGAAACAGGCCAGAGCTGTCCTTGACGAAGACCATTTCGGTCTTAAGAAGGTCAAGGACAGGATCATTCAGCAGATCGCTGTTATGAACCTGAAGAAGCAGCAGGCCGGTTCTATTCTTCTTTTCGTAGGTGCCCCTGGTACTGGTAAAACCTCTATCGGAAAGAGCATCGCGCGTGCACTTGGCAGGAAGTATGTCAGAGTTGCCCTTGGCGGTGTCCGTGATGAGGCTGAGATCAGAGGTCACAGACGTACATATATAGGAGCTATGCCAGGCCGTATCATGGACGGCATCCACAAGTCGGGTGTCTCGAATCCTGTTATGGTCTTAGATGAAATCGACAAGCTCTCAGAATCCTACAACGGTGATCCTGCATCAGCACTTCTCGAGGTCTTAGATCCTGAGCAGAACAACAGCTTCACCGATCACTATATGAATGTACCGTATGACCTGTCAGATGTACTTTTCATCTGCACAGCGAATACTCTTGATACTATTCCGGCTCCACTTCTGAACAGAATGGAGGTCATTGAGTTCCAGGGCTACACTCCTATCGAGAAGGAGCACATAGCAAAGGATCATCTGATCCCGAAGGCTTTTGAAAAGGCAGGAATTCCGAAGGACAAGCTTTCTATCGATGACGACGCCCTTGAGACGATTATCTCAGACTATACGATGGAGGGTGGTGTCAGAGGCTTAAAGAAGCGTATCGATACGCTCTGCCGTATTGCCGCTGTAAAGATTGAGTCAGGAGAATCGAGCGTTACTGTCCATAAGGATGAGCTTCGTGACTACCTCGACATGCATCCGCTACACCAGGATAAGGTCAAGGAAGAAGGCAAGCCAGGTATTATCACCGGTCTCGCCTGGACTCAGGTAGGCGGAACAATCCTTTACATCGAGTCCCTGATGACTAAAGGAACTGGAAAGCTTACTATCACCGGTCAGCTCGGTGACGTAATGAAGGAGTCGGCAACGATCGCCCTCTCACTTGTCAAGGCTATGTACCCTTCAAAAATCAAGCTTCTTGAAAAGAGCGATATCCATATTCATGTACCTGACGGCTCTACGCCAAAGGACGGACCTTCTGCAGGAATCACTCTTACAACAGCTCTTTCTTCACTGGTTACAGGCACAGCCGTTACACCGCAGGTCGCTATGACTGGTGAGGTCTCACTGAACGGTTCTGTAAATCCTATCGGCGGACTTCCAGAGAAGCTGATGGCAGCCCAGAGAGCTGGCGTAAAGCACGTCTTTATCCCTGAAGAAAATATGGACGACCTCCGCGATGTAGCCGACGAGGTCAAGAGCGCATTAGAGATCACTCCTGTAAAGCAGGTGACAGATGTTCTTAATGCCTTAAACATCCCGGTAGAGAATCCATCACTTCAGAATAACAAGTAAACAGCTTGCTGCACCTGAAATCGACGGTCTTTCCCTTCTTTCTTAATCTATTTGACATAGATTTCAGGCGCGGTAAGTTTTTATAGTAACTCATTCATTTCAAACAATAGTAAAATGCCAATTACAGGCGCCGCATCCGCGGCGCCTGTTTTTCGTTCTGGAGTTTGTTGCAACATAGCGCTGTTTAAGGAAGAAAAAATACAACGCGGAGCCGGAAGTTTATCTGTGCCCCTGGCCAGTTGCAACATGGAGGTGTTTTCAGAATGAAAAATACAAGTGCGCTCCGCGAGTTGCAATATAAAAGGGTTTCTTATGGCAAAAATACAAATGGAGATTTTCAGTTGCACTATAGAGGACTTTTTTGCTGAGAAAATACAAGAGACCGCACATCCGTTGCAATATATCACGTATTCTTTTTTAGAAAATACAAGTCGTTGTATTTTTTGGATTTCGCTCCGTAGTATGTTGCAACTCGAAGAAGGATTTGATATCTTTTTGTAAATTATCCGGCGTATGTTGCAACTGGTGGAAAGCGTTTGTATTTTATTTATTTCGCCCCGCAGTATGTTGCAACTAGAAGACACCGGCAGTCTCTTTATGGAGACTTGACTCATAAAATAAGAAATCCGGCACAGAAAAGATTCCAGTGCCGGATAATGAAGTGTTATTTGCTTTCGAACGTACTCTTATGGATAATAACGTTGGCTTATCCACAAAGATTTATAAATTACTTACTGTACTGAGATTTTATTACTTTACTGTGACTTTGTAAGTTCTGTAGAACTTTACGAGAGTTTTTGACTCCGGAAAATTATTAACAGCTTGTTTGACAGTACTCTGCCATATCGGTGTATTAAAATTTTTTGTATGAGATAATTTTTTTGTTATTGTTATGTCGAGTTCTGCGGAATCCTTTATCTTTGTCAAATCCCTGTATTCTTTTATCAGATATGGGTCACCAATTACAGGCATCATTTCATAATAACATACAGTTATATAAGCGGTTCCCTTCTTTAGACCTGTTACCTTACCTGTTTTTTTATCTATAGAAACAACGTCGCTACCAGACTTTACATTATCAAAGTTATAGCCTTTATTCTGCACCTGATAAGCCTTTTCAGTACCTGGGGTGTTGTGCATAAATCCCGTATGTGTTGGGTCCCAAGTAAGATAAGTCTGTTTATTCTTTTTAGCTTTATTGAATTCTTCCGGAGTGTAGGCCCTCCATTTCTGAATTATTCCGCAACTACCGCCATACCAATCGGAGCTTGGCATGTTTGATGGCTTGTTTGTTATAGTATCACCAACATTTATAGTCTTATCCTTGAGCTTGTCAGCACCATAATACAAACTGTATTTCAAATAACCCTTTTTATAAAGCTGGTTCATCTCCTTTATGGTAAGCATCATTGGAACGCTTTCAAGATAATGACCTACCCCGGTTTGTGCGCCATCAAAGCCAAAGTTTTGGAACGCTGTCCCGATACCATATAAATCCTCTGTTGTTCCATACTTACATACATAGGACATATCCCCAAGAAGAATATCATAATCTATAAGCTTACTGTACTGGTTCTTAGACCTATATGCTTTAAGTTTCTTTAAAAGGTTTTTACCATAAGACCCAGATAAATATTTGCCAGTTACCTGCAGTTCATAAGGTGTACCCTTTACCTTTTTATAATATGACGCAGGCATACCACTATTCAGGAACCAACCGCCCTTCTTTTTAGACAGATTCTTGAACTTAAAAGACTTTGCGCTATCAAAATAGTACGAGTCTCTCTGGTCCGTCTTGTTCGCTAATCCAGTTTTGATTGAAGGGTACACGAAGTTCTGCATATCCTCGTTTCCTACATATACCGTGCCCTGCAGCATAAATGCTGTTGCGAGTACCGCTGCAAGTACCGCTGTCCATCTCTTTTTGTTTCTCATTAAATAACACCTCTATATATTCTTGTATCTGTACGCCCGAGATTTTGCGGATAAATAGACAAGGCTGTCTGCCAGTTTTGATTTTGGATATTTCCTTTTTCTGTTACCGAGTTCATAGAATAAACCGGAAAATCCGTTTATGATAATATCATACGCCATGGCATTTATCAACAAAAAGTGGCATTTGAGAAATGCTATCTACCAGCGAATAAATCGTGCGTAGGTACGATAAAAAGTATCTTTCCTTTGATATGGCTGTATGGGATGTAAGGATCCTTCCAGGCACGGGAGTCATATGAGATTTCCCTGTTATCACCCATCACAAATACACTACCAGCCGGTACTTTAAACTCCTGATAGCAGATTGTCTCTGTATCTGAAGAAGGCAGATAGTTCTCCTTCAGCCTCTTTCCATTCCGATATACATATCCATCCTGAAATGAAATTGTATCTCCAGGCGTTCCGATAACCCGTTTGCCACCAGTTTCACCATGATAGGTAAAAACAATCAGGTCTCCATGTTTTGGAGCACTGTGTTTATATGCATACTTGTACATAACGCCGTAATCGCCAACCATAATGGTCGGTTCCATACTTCCCGAAGTGCTTCTCATTAGCTTGAAATTTATGCTGAAAATCAACATTACTGTTGCAAAGGCAGCAACGA
Organism: uncultured Lachnospiraceae bacterium; assembly: GCA_900316165.1. GTDB lineage: Bacteria > Bacillota > Clostridia > Lachnospirales > Lachnospiraceae > Weimeria. The sequence continues at coordinate 51,240 of ONBW01000003.1, forward strand.
AGGCAATAAGCTTTGCATAGAATTTTTTATCATCATCTTTTGTTGGCTGAGGCTTAGTCATGGCTCTATTATAGCAGATATTGAAAAATAAATGGAGACAATATAGAATAGAGATAGTTTAGACTTGAAACGTTTATTTTTCAAAGAGAAAACGAGGACAATAATGTTTAAAAAGAAATTATTCAGTATCTTGATTTCATTAGCAATTGCAATATCTGCTGTAATAGTAAATCCCGCTGTATCGGCTTTAGCATCGATACATAAAAATCCGTATCCATTTTTTAAAGTTCCAGAGATTCATAGCTATGACGTGATTTTTACAGGAGTATCGGGAACTCAGTACAAGGCAAATTCAGATGATGAGATTCCATATAGTGAGTTCAGTGAATGGGGAATTTATTCCACAACTACGGGACCATCTATCGCTATTACGGGGGCTCCGAATGCGTCACACATTTATGCTGTTGCTTCATCAAAGAAGCTGACCAATGTGCGCGGGCAGATGTATAGAGACATAAAAGGAGCAACTAAATTTTCAAATAACACAATGATAAAGTATAAAACAGGGATGAATTTTTCTGATCAGAAGATATATGAGTACATAGAAAATGATTCAAAGTCATTTGTAAATGGAACATGGAAACCAAAGTATATCTATGTCGAGATATATTCAGGAAAAACCACTGACAAAATCTATTTTGATGAAACGGGCATACACAAGAAGGTCATTTATTCTAAGAGCCTTTCACAACCTGTAGATATAGCAGTTTTTAAAATCAAATAATTTTTTCAAATCCTATGTGTCCAACAATCTTCCTGCGAAAAAACAGTTGAGTTAAAACGCAAATTAAACTATAATTAAATGACCTATGAAATTTTAACAGGAGGAAAGACAGATGGCACAGAACCCAGTTGTTACAATAACTATGGAGGATGGGAGCGTGATGAAGGCAGAGCTCTATCCTGAGATAGCACCGAATACGGTGAATAATTTTATCAGCCTGATAAAGAAGGGCTTCTATGACGGACTCGGATTTCACAGAGTAATAAACGGGTTCATGCTTCAGGGCGGAGATCCGGATGGAAACGGAACCGGCGGCCCGGGATATTCTATAAAGGGAGAATTCTCCTCAAACGGATTTAAGAATGATTTAAAGCATACAGCAGGAGTGCTTTCTATGGCACGCACGATGATGCCGGATTCAGCAGGAAGCCAGTTCTTCATCATGCATAAGGACGCACCGCATCTCGACGGTGAGTATGCAGCCTTTGGAAAAATTACTGAGGGAATGGACGTGGTAAATAAGATTGCCGAGGTCGAGACAGACTGGTCAGACTGTCCGGTAGAGCCACAGATCATGAAGACAGTAACAGTAGAGACCTTCGGAGAAGAGTATCCGGAGCCGGAGAAAGCCTGATATGGATATAAATGCACTGATAGCACAGGAGCTTTCCGTAAAGAAATCCCAGATCGATGCGGCAGTACAGCTCTTAGACGAGGGGAACACCATCCCTTTTATTGCGAGATACAGAAAAGAGGTCACAGGAGGACTCGATGACGATGCTCTCCGTGTCTTAGGCGAGAGACTTGAGTACCTGCGCGGACTTGAGGACAGGAAGCAGACAGTCCTTTCTACAATAGAAGCAGCAGGAGCCTTAACAGATGAGCTTCGTAGAAAAATAGACATAGCCCAGACCTTAGCCGAGGTCGAGGATATCTACAGACCTTATAAGCCGAAGCGCAGGACCAGAGCTACGATAGCGAAGGAGAAGGGCCTCGAGCCGCTTGCACTTACGATAAAGGCACAGGAGCTTTCAACCCCGCTATTAGATGAGGCAGCGAAGTACGTAGACCCTGAGAATGATGTCCACGTACCGGAGGACGCGATAAACGGAGCCTGCGACATCATAGCAGAGGAAATCTCAGATAACGCTGATTACCGCAGCTACATCAGAGAGAAGACAAAGAAGGAAGGACTCATAGTCTCGACTCAGAAGAAGGAGAACGCTCCTTCAGTCTACGAGATGTACTACGACTATTCCGAGAAGCTCACTACAGTGCCAGGGCACAGAGTCCTCGCGATGAACCGTGGTGAGAAGGAGGATTTCCTCACTGTAAAAATAACCGCTCCGGAAGAGGACATAGTCAGATACTTAGAGAAGCAGCTTGTCACAAAGGATAATCCAAATACTACACCGGCTTTAAAGAACGCAGCATCCGATGCTTATGACAGGCTTATTGCGCCATCAATCGAGCGTGAGATCAGAAGTGACCTGACAGAGATGGCAGAGGATGGAGCCATAAAGGTTTTCGCAGCAAACTTAAGACAGCTGCTTTTGGCGCCTCCAATCACGGGAAAGACAGTTTTAGGCTGGGATCCGGGATATGTCCACGGCTGCAAGCTCGCGGTCTGTGATCCAACTGGCAAAATCCTGACTACAGATATGGTCTTCCCATTCAAGCCAAAGAACGATACAGAGGGCACGAAGAAAAAGGTTCTAGCACTTATAGACAAATACAGCATTGATCTGATTGCGCTTGGAAACGGTACAGCCTCAAGAGAATCAGAGGCACTGGTAGCTGAGATCATTAAGGAGGCCAGCAGACCTGTTCAGTACGTGATAGTAAATGAGGCGGGAGCCTCAGTCTACTCAGCAAGTGAGCTTGCGGCAAAGGAGCTTCCGGACCTCGATGTCGAGGGAAGAGGAGCAGCCTCGATGGCCAGAAGACTCATAGACCCGTTATCAGAGCTTGTTAAAATCGATCCGAAGGCCATCGGAGTCGGACAGTATCAGCATGATATGAACCAGAAGAAGCTCTCAGAGGCACTTTCAGGCGTAGTAGAGTCGGTAGTAAACTCAGTCGGCGTAGATGTAAATACAGCATCAGCACCACTGCTCTCATATGTGGCAGGAATCACAAAGACTGTAGCAAATAATATCCTTTCCTACAGAGAAGAAAACGGAAGCTTCTCAGAGAGAAAGGAGCTCTTATCTGTAAAGGGCTTGGGACCAAAGGCCTATGAGCAGTGCGCTGGATTCCTCCGTATCAGAAACGGCAAGGAGCCTCTTGATAACACGGGAGTACATCCGGAGTCATATGATAAGACGAAGGAGCTGCTCGGACTATTAGGATATACCACAGAAGACCTTAAGGCCGGAGCACTTTCAGATATAGATAAAAAGGCAGGCTCAGTAGAGGAGCTTGCAGATAAGCTAAATATCGGAGTTCCGACACTTACAGATATCATCAAGGAATTAAAGAAGCCTGGACGAGATCCGCGTGAGGAAATGCCGCTTCCTGTTTTAAGAAGTGATGTTCTTTCGATGGAAGACTTAAAGCCAGGTATGAAGCTCAAGGGCACAGTCAGAAATATCGTGGATTTTGGAGCTTTTGTCGATATCGGAGTACATGAGGACGGTCTTGTGCACATTTCACAGATATCAAATCGTCGTATTAATCATCCGCTCGATGTCTTAAGTGTAGGCGATATAGTAGATGTCACAGTCTTAGATGTCGATCAGGAGAAGGGCCGTATCTCACTTACTATGAGAAATGACGCTGGTAAGACAGAGGGCCATGACAAGTCCACTGGACACAACAGCGGTGAGAGACCGAAGAACCGGAATGGTGAAAGACCTGACAGGCAGAGAAACAACGTCGGTGAAAAGTCCGACAGGAAAAATAACCGCGGTACAAGACCACAGAATAAACAGAATGGAAAGCAGCGTACGAATAACCGCGATGTCGGAACGAGTCTCGGAAGTCTGCTTTCTGGATTAAAACTGGACTGAGGTAGAAATGACATTTGAAAGTCACAGCAGAGAAGAGACTATAAAGTTTGCTGCCAATCTGGCGGCAAAATCAAAGCCAGGAGACGTCTATACTCTCACCGGAGATTTGGGAGTCGGAAAGACGGTCTTCGCGAAGGGCTTTGCGAAGGGACTTGGAGTTACTGAACCGGTGACGAGTCCAACCTTTACGATAGTTCAGGAATATTTAAGTGGCAGACTGCCGTTTTTCCATTTCGATGTCTACAGGATAGCAGATCCTGATGAGATGGAGGAGACAGGATTTTACGATTACCTTGACAGAGGCGGAGTAGTCCTTATCGAGTGGGCAGAGCTTATAGAGGATATACTTCCTCTCCCACGTACATCGGTAAAAATCGAGAAGGACTTAAACGGGGATGACGACTACAGGCTTATCACAGTGGAAGTGGAGAATTCATGAGGATACTTGGAATAGACTCTTCAGGACTTGTCGCATCAGTCGCAGTGACAGACGACGACGTACTCCTCGGAGAATTTACAACTGATTATAAAAAGACTCATTCGACGACACTTATGCCTATGCTCGATGAGCTGATCAAAATGCTTGGAATCGATATAAAGACTATCGATGCTATAGCCACAGCCGAAGGTCCGGGAAGCTTTACGGGACTCAGAATCGGAGCTGCTACAGTAAAGGGCTTAGCCTATGCACTTAAAGTACCGGTTATTGCAGTACCTACAGTTGATGCCATAGCCTATAACCTCTATGGCTCAAAGCGGCTTATCTGCCCGCTTATGGACGCGAGAAGACAGCAGGCTTATTCAGGGCTCTACCGCTTTGATGAGACAAACGAGTTTGTCGTTAAAAAAGAGCAGGAGCCAGAGGCTATAAAGGATATCATCGACAGGATAAATATCGCTGATGAGCCGGTTACTTTTTTAGGAGATGGTGTGCCCGTGTTTAAGGACTACATCGAGAAAAATGCGACCGTGGACTACGATTTTGCACCGGCATTCTGCAGCAGGCAGAGAGCGGGAGCAGTAGCGTCACTTGGAAAGAAATATTTCGACAGAGAGTTCTATACCTCGGCCGAGGAATTCAGACCGGTGTACCTGCGTAAGTCACAGGCAGAGAGGGAACGTGAAGAGAAGGCAGGTGCAAATGCTTGATATCTGTCTTCTAGGCTGCGGAGGAATGATGCCGCTCCCGAAAAGGCATCTGACTTCACTTGCAGTCAGGTTCAATGGACATACGACTCTTATTGACTGTGGAGAAGGAACTCAGGTAGCCATGAAAAGAGCGGGCATTTCGCCTGCACCGATAGATACAATCTGCTTTACGCACTACCATGCAGACCATATCAGCGGACTGCCGGGACTTCTTCTCGATATGGGGAACTCGGACCGCACAAAGCCAGTCTTTATGATAGGCCCTAAGGGTCTGATGCGGACTGTAAAGGCGCTCTGCGTTATAGCACCTCAGCTGCCTTTTGAGATAAAGTTCCACGAGTTTTCAGAGAACGAGGAGACCTTCGATTTAGATGGGCTGCGCCTTAAGGCTTTCCATGTAAATCACAATGTGACCTGCTATGGTTATACTTTTGAGCTCGACAGAGCGGGAAGGTTCGATGCCGAAGCAGCTAAGTCGCTTGGAATTCCGATAAATTACTGGAGCATTTTACAGCACGGGAATGAAGTGGATATCCCAGAGGGACATTTTGTACCGGAGCAGGTGATGGGCCCAGCCAGGAAAGGCTTAAAGGTCACCTACACTACGGATACGAGGCCGACGCAGTCGATAGAAGAGAATGCCAGGGGCAGTGACCTCTTTATCTGCGAGGGCATGTACGGAGACCCGGAAAAGGCGGCCAGTGCAAAAGAAAAAAAGCATATGACGATGCAGGAGGCAGCGAAGCTTGGAAAGGCTGCCGGGGTAAAGAAAATGTGGCTTACCCACTTCTCTCCATCGGTTATCAATCCGAAAATATATATAGAAGATGTAAAAGCCGTTTTTCCAAATATCTCAATGGGGAAGGATGGAAAAACGACCGAGCTTGATTTTGTAGATGAGTAAGTCTATGTGATTTGCCAGGAGGTGAGTTTATGAGACGTGGAGCCAGAACAGTATCAGTACTTATTCTCTGTGCTGTGATAATTGTCGCGTTTTATATGTATCTGAACAAGGCAGCAGGTGATCGTGAGGAAAATGCAGAGACAGAAGCTGTTACAGAGATGGACAGGCTTCTTGACGCAGATTTTGACAAGTATTATCCTCCGACACCGAGAGCGGTTATCAAGTATTACAACCGCTATTCGATGGTCTGCTTCGGTGAGGAGAAGCCATCAGAAAGTGATACAAAAAAGCTTGCGAAAAAAATGCGCGAGCTTATGGATGACGACCTTGCTGCCGCAAATAGTGAAAGCAGCTACGCGGCGTCTCTCTGGAGCGAGGTGAAGGATTTTACTGACAGAAAGGCAACGCTAATAGAAGCGGATGTAGACGATACAGATGATGTAGTCTACAAGACGATAAAGGACAAAAATTATGCCTACGTGCAGACTATGTATCTTATCAGAGAGGCAGGCACCTACACGACGACATACCAGAAGTTTGTTCTAAGACAGGATAAAGACGAAAACTGGAAGATATATGGATTCAGCCGTACAGACAAGGACGGCAATCCTGTAGATACGACTACAAAGACTAAATGATATGAGTGATATAAAAATACTTGGAATCGAAAGCTCCTGCGACGAGACCGCAGCCGCTGTCGTAGTAAACGGAAGAGAGGTCTTATCAAATGAGATCTCGACTCAGATACCTATACATACACTCTATGGTGGAGTTGTGCCAGAGATAGCATCTAGAAAGCATGTCGAGCGCATCACTCAGGTAGTAGACTTGGCTCTTAAAAAAGCAGGCACGCCACCTGGTGAGATAGACGCTGTGGCTGTGACATACGGGCCTGGACTTGTGGGGCCGCTCCTCGTAGGCGTTTCATTTGCGAAGGCCTTCGCCTACGCAAAGCAAAAGCCCTTTTTAGGAATTAACCACATTTCTGGACATATCAGCGCGAACTATATCGAGGCAGCTGACCTGAAGCCGCCTTTTCTATGCCTTGTAGTATCAGGTGGACATACACATCTCGTGAGAGTCATAGACTACGGTAAGTACGAGGTACTTGGGCGCACTGTAGATGACGCGGCAGGGGAGGCCTTCGACAAGGTCGCGAGAGCCATCGGTTTAGGATACCCAGGAGGCCCGAAGATCGAGAAGGAAGCGAAAAATGGTGATCCGGATTCGATAGAGTTCCCGAGGGCTAAGGTCGCAGACCACCCATACGATTTTTCGTTTTCAGGCCTTAAAAGTGCAGTCCTTAACTATTTAAATCATGAAAAAATGGCCGGCCACGAGATCAACCGCGCAAATGTAGCCGCCTCGTTCCAGAAAGCAGTAGTCGGTGCGCTTACAGATCATGCCGAGATGGCAATAGATGAGTTCGGCGAGGACAAATTCGCGATAGCCGGAGGAGTGGCTTCAAACGGAGCCTTAAGAGCATCTATTGAAGCACTCTGCCAGAGAAAGGGCGTAAAGTTCTATAGGCCGGCACCGATACTCTGTACAGATAACGGAGCCATGATAGCAGCAGCAGGCTACTATGAATTTGAAGAGGGCGTCAGGTCAGGACTCGATTTAAACGCCGAGCCAGGACTCATGCTTTAATAAATAATGATTTTGACCTGCACACAGCAGGTCTTTTTTTTGTAAAAACTATGGAAACATTCTGCAAATATGTTATACTTGTTTGTACGAAAAATTCAGGAGATACATAATCATGTCAAACAAGACTACTAAAAAGAGTAAATATCAGGAAAAAGCACCTGCAGGAATTGTTCTTTCAATTCTAGCGGCAGGAATAGTTCCACTCATTATGAGAACTTTCACCTACGATTCACATCTTTCGGATTATGAATGGTTCCCTACAGATGGCACAGTTGTAGACATTTTTCTGGCATATAAATCCTTTGCGATAATTACAATCGGCATTTGTATGGCAATAGCCCTTATTTACAGAAAGTATGACCATGAGAAGCTTCCGGTTACAAGACTTTTCTGGTGTATGTTTGCCTATGCTGCACTTGTTCTGATAAGCGGCTTTGCATCGAAATGGAAGGGCTTTGCGTTCGGCGGCTCCTATGAGATGTTTGAATCAGTGCCGGTAGTGCTCTGCTATGTGCTTTTTGCCTACTACACATTTACAGATGTAAAGAATGAAATAACAGTAAAAATACTTCTCAAATGGGTGGGTATTTTTTCACTGATCCTGATGGCTATTGGAGTATTCCAGGGCTTTGGAGCCGATCTCTTCGCTACGAACTTTGGAAAAGTGCTCTACTCGACACCTTCATTCTGGAGCCAGCTCGGGAATCTGACGATCAGAATGCCGAAGGGCACATCTTATTCGACACTCTACAACCCGAATTTCTTCTCACTCTATCTGGCAATTGTGCTTCCTATGGCAGTGGCATCATTTTTCGCATTCAAGGAAAAGAAGGCAAGGATACTCTCAGGTATTCTAATTGTATGCTCTGTGATTCTTCTGATAACGGATATTTCAATCACTGGAGTTATGTCACTTGTTATATCAGGTATCATCACTCTGCTTGTTTTTATATCAAAGAAGAAAAAACTTTTTATTACAGGAATCAGTGTATTGGCAGCGCTGGTTGTGCTCGCAATCGTATTAAGCGTTGCGGTAAAGCCTGTACACGATTTTGTCCTGACAAAAATAAACGCTGATCCGACACCTCTAACGACCGGAACTCTTAAGGATATAGAGACCAACCAGGATAATGTCACTCTCGAATTTAAGGACGGCACCTCTGCTGCGATAGAGTATTCGTTTGATGATACGGGAAAGATGGGCGTTACTGCACAGGATGGAGATGGAAATGAACTTGGCGTAACATGGAATGATACTACCGGTCAGGCTGACATAGTGAATGCGGACGGAGTCTTGATTGCAGGTGTTGCCCCAAAGGATACAGCTGATGGACAGCATTTCATCAGTGTGAGGGTAGATACCAGAGAGTTCTATTTCATGACAGATGAGGAGGGATACGAGTATATCACAGGGGCAGGCAAGCTCGTAAAGCTTGATAATGATATTAAGACAGCAAACGTATTCCCTGAGGACTTCTTCAGTAACAGAGGAATCCTTTGGAACAGGACACTTCCACTTCTGCCAAGCCATATAATCATCGGTGGCGGACAGAATACTTTTGTGATGCAGTACCCGCAGAATAACTATGTCATGAAGTCATTACTTATAGAGAGTGAGACTACATCAATCGATGTAAAGCCTCACAATATCTTCCTGCAGCAGTGGGTTGAGAATGGACTTATAGCCCTGATCCTTTACCTGATTGTGGTGATAGGATATCTCGTGCAGACTGCCTCAGTCATTAAAAGACACGATATCAAAAAGCCTATGACAATAATGGCTGCCGGCGCGTTTGCGGCTATCGCAGCACATACTGCGGCAGGCATCGCAAACGACTCAAATGTCTGCACATCACCTGTGATGTGGGTAATGCTTGGCCTTGGTTTTGCCATAAACGAAATAGTAAAAAATGAAGATACAGATACTGCTGGCAACTCATAACGGCGAAAAATACATAGAGACCCAGCTCGATTCGCTTATTGCCCAGCAGCTTCCGGTAAATGCACATTTAAGTATTTTAGTCTCTGATGATGCGTCGTCTGATTCGACACCAGAAATCCTCAGAGAGTATCAGGAGAGATATCCGTCAATAATCGATATTCTTCCAGAGAAAAAATCTGGCTCGGCGAAGGATAATTTTCTAAGGCTTATCAGTGCTGCAGATGCAGACTATATATTTTTCTGCGATCAGGACGACTGGTGGCTCCCTGAAAAAATACTTAAAACGGTTGAAGCATTTAAAAGCACAGAGAGACCTCAGCTCGTTTACTCGGATGCCTTTATTGCTGACGAGAACTTAAAAATCATTGAAGCAGATGAAAGCAGGCTGCAGACTTATAACAGAGGGCTTACGCTTCAGAAGCTGATAGTTCAAAACTACATCTCAGGCTGTACAATGGCTGTAAACAGGGCACTTCTAAAAGGCGTAAGAAGAGACAGTTATCCAGGAATTGAAATGCACGACTGGTGGCTTGTCATCTATGCAGAAACATTCGGAGAGATAATCCATGTGCCGGAGAAACTGATGAAGTACAGGCAGCATGGTGACAATGAGGTTGGAGCAAAGGACTTAAAGAGCTTTAAGTACATTAAAACCCATATGAACGGAGAAATTCTTCGCGAAAACTGTGGAAATCTGCTTGCACAGGCTAAGGGGTTTTACATGACTTATGGTGAAGAGATGCCTCCTGAAAAAAGGCGGATTTTCAAAGAGTTTTATACATTAAGAGACAGGAATAAGCTGTCGAGGATAGCAGCTCAGATAAAGGGCGGGTATCTGAAGAGCACGGCAGCGCGCGTTATAGGTCAGCTGATCTATATGTGATTTACTAAAAGCAGGGGCGCTTGAATGAAGCTTAGAACGAGGCTGATATTCAGCTTTTTACTTATGGTGCTGCTTCCGATTTTTCTCGCGGCAGCTGTATATCTGACCGTAAACCATACCAGAACTACTAAGGGAAAGACGGCCGGACAGTTTTATTTTTCAAATAATGTAGATGACCTTGCCGCGTATACTGACGATGAGGTCAGGACATTGGAGGAGCTTGCAAGGACGTTTCCGGATTATTTCCTGAATTCTGATTCTCAGAAGCAGGCAAACGACAATCTGGCAAAGAAGAACTCGTATCTCGTAATAAGGGTTGGGACAAAGATAGTTTACGATGGTGCTTCGGCAGGTGTACATCCCCAGTATAACAAGCTGCCGATGTATGGGAAGCTTTCGAATGGAGATATGCTGATCATAGATCTTCAGACCGAGACCGGAATCTTAAAAGAGATTGACTTCGGAAAAGAGGATGGGAAACGCGGTCAGGCTTTTGTGATAACGCCGGCCGGAAGCATAGTCAGAGGCGGGGGAAGTGTAGCACTTTACTATGTATCTTGGTTTGTAGTAATAATGATAATCACTGGTCTCGTTACTTCATTTCTGCTCTATAGGAGCATCATGAGGAAGGTCTCTCTGATGCAGGCCGCAACGGAAAAGATCCGTGAGGGTGACCTCGAGTCGAGAATTGAGGTCAGAGGCCGTGATGAACTCTCACAGCTGGCAGAGAGCATGGAGAGGATGAGATCGAGGCTCCTTTCTGATGCGACACAGAAGGTTGCGGATGAGGACTCCAACAGGAAGTTTTTGAGTAATATCACTCATGACCTGAAGACCCCTCTGACATCGATCATTGGCTATTCGGAGGGAATCCTTGACGGGATTGCGGCTGACCCGGAGAGGCAGAAGAAGTACGTCGGCATAATCCACTCGAAAGCAGTGGATATGAACGAGCTGTTGAATGAGCTCTCGGAATTTTCGAAGCTCGATATGCACGAGATACCTTATCATTTTGAAAAAATAGATGCAATCGAGTACTTTGATGATTTCGCGCAGGAGACATCGGAGGAGCTGTCTGGCGACGGTGCTGATTTTTCTTACAAAAATACACTTGAGCCGGAGACAGAGATCATGGCCGATCCTGCTCAGATAAAAAGAGTACTTCACAATCTGGTATCAAATGCGTTAAAATATTGTAGAGATGATGTAAAACTTTCTGTTTCACTGAGAGTGCTCGATGCCGGGGACTTTATCCAGGCAGAGTTCGAGGACAACGGAAAGGGCATAAGCCCGGAGGATGTACCGCATGTGTTTGAGAGGCTTTTCAGAGCTGACAAGTCGAGGAACACAGGTATCAGAGGAAGTGGAATCGGGCTTTCCATCGCAAAGAAGATAATAGAAGACCATGGCGGTCAGATCTGGGTTACGAGCAGGATAAATGAAGGCAGTACGTTTTATTTTTTGCTGAAAAAGGTATCAGAAGAGAGTCAGGATACTGAGGATATGTAAAACTGGATAGGAGGTTACAATGAGCAGAATTCTCATAGTAGAAGACGAAGAGGCAATCGCAGAGTTAGAGCGTGATTATCTCGAGCTTTCGGGTTATACAGTTGAAATCGAAAACAATGGTGATGAGGGACTCAAGAGGGCAATGAGTGAGGAGTGGGATCTCTTCATTCTCGATATTATGCTTCCGGGGACTGATGGGTTTGAAATCTGCCGTCAGATCCGTACGGAGAAGTCGACACCGATTATTTTTGTATCAGCCAGAAAGGATGACATCGATAAGGTCAAGGGCTTAGGCTTCGGCGCTGATGACTATATCACAAAGCCTTTCTCACCTAGTGAGCTTGTAGCCAGAGTCAAGGCTCACCTGGCTTCATTTGACAGGGTGGTAAATTCTTCATCAGCCTATTCAAATGATGATGTCATAAGGATAAGAGGCTTAAAGATTGATAATATCTCTCACAAGGTCTGGGTTGATGGTGTTGAGAAGCTGCTTACGACAAAGGAGTATGACCTTCTGTACTTTTTTGCAAGGCATCCTGGCCAGGTGTTCTCAAAGGAAGAACTGTTCCAGCGTATCTGGGATCAGGATTCTGTCGGTGACATCGCCACTGTAACTGTCCATGTAAAGAAAATCCGTGAGAAGATTGAGCTCGACAAGGATCACCCTCAGTATATCGAAACTGTCTGGGGCGTCGGCTACAGGATGAAGATATAATTGATGAACAGTGATAATGCCATTGAGGTAAGAAACCTCACGAAAGAATTCAAGGTAAGTTATGACGGGGCAAAGACTCTAAAGGAGTTCCTTGTCAGGCGGCATACGAAGGCTGAGAAGCATGTAGTCTTAAAGGACATCAGTCTAGATATTAAAAAAGGTGAGACTGTTGGACTAATAGGTGTAAACGGCAGCGGAAAGTCTACGCTCCTTAAGCTTATGACAAGGATCATCTATCCGACAAAGGGAACCGTTGAGACAAACGGCAGACTTACCTCTCTTCTTGAACTTGGGGCAGGTTTTCATCCTGACTTTACAGGCAGGGAGAATATCTATTTCAATGCTTCAATTTTTGGAATGACTAAAAAGCAGATCGACGCGAGGGTTGATGACATAATTGCTTTTTCTGAGCTTGGAGATGCCATCGACGAGCCAATCCGTACCTATTCGTCTGGCATGTATATGCGCCTTGCTTTTTCTGTTGCGATAAATGTAGACGCTGATATTCTGCTTATCGATGAGATACTAGCGGTCGGCGATCAGCATTTCCAGGACAAATGCTTTGATAAGCTTCTCGAGCTGAAAAATTCCGGAAAGACTATAGTTATCGTCTCCCATGCCTTGGACCAGGTCAGAAGACTCTGTACGAGGGCAGTCTGGATATACAAGGGAACCTTGAGATTAGACGGTGACCCGGCCTATGTGATCGAGGCCTATAAGAAGCAGTCCGCCATAGATCACAAGGAAGAGAAAAAAGCCGCGGTAGAAAGTGGGACAGCTGCCTACAAGGGAGTTGTTTTTATCGACAGTCCGTCTGATTTCTCAAGGGAGAAATGCGGGCAAAAGGTTACAGTGAACGGCTGGAGGATTGCTGACAGTGACGACTTCGAGTTTTCAGTGGAGGTTAATGGAAAGCCTGTCTCTGAAATATCTGAGGTAGACAGACCTGATGTGGCATCGGTCTACGAGGAGGAATATGCAGGCTTCGTCGAGGATAAAAGACTCGGTTTTTCAGCAGCTTTTGTTCCGGAGAAGGCTGGAGAGTATGTGATAAGGGCGCAGATAAGAACGGCTGGCAGGATTATAGCCGAAAAACAGATTACGGTTATTGCATCATAATGCTTAGAGAATTATACGATTACAGAGAATTATTAAAAACCAATGTGAAAAAGGATATCAGAGGCCGCTATAAGGCCTCTGTTCTTGGTGTCCTCTGGTCTTTTATAAATCCACTTCTCCAGGTCCTCGTATACGCTATAGTTTTTCCATATCTGATGAAGGGCGCGGGGGACCACTATGTGGTCTACCTGGTAACTGGTATCATTCCCTGGACATTTTTTCAGACTGTTGTAAACCAGTCGACTACCTGTATCAAGGCTAATTCCGGTATCATCAAAAAGGTATATTTTCCGAGGATGATTCTGCCGCTGTCGGCATTTTTCTCGGGACTCATTAATTTTTTCATTTCGTGTGTGATCATAATAGTTTTCTGCTTGATTTTTGGAATGGGTGTGTCATGGCATCTTATATTTGTGCCGATTATCGCTGTAACTGAAGGACTTTTAGGCCTTGCTATAGGAACTATCTGCGGAGCGATAAATGCCTACATTCAGGACACGGAATATATCGTGAATTTCCTTCTTCTGATGGCTATGTACGGCGCACCGATCATCTATGAGACCAGCATTTTTCCAGATGGCTCACGCATTGGTGCATTGATTCAGCTTAATCCGATGACTCATATAATGAACGCCTACCGTGATGTCTTCATGAACCACCGCATTCCTGATATGGGAGCAGTAGGCATAGTTTTTCTTTTGTCATTCGCTCTGTTCCTCGTGGCCGTTGCTGTTTTTAACAGGATGCAGAAGGGCTTCGCGGAGCAGTTTTAAGAGAGGAGAAAATCGATGAGGCAGATCAGTATAGGAAATCAGAGCTTTGAAAGCCTAATAGAGGAGAAGGCCTTCTATGTGGATAAAAGTATATTCATTAAGGAATGGTGGGATAATCTGGATGTAGTAACTCTGATCATGCGTCCGCGCAGATTTGGAAAAACCCTGAACATGCAGATGCTTGAATGCTTTTTTTCAAACAGATACGAGGGCCGCGGAGATCTGTTTGATGGACTCGATATCTGGAAATACGAGAAATTCAGACAGATGCAGGGTACTTTTCCGGTTATTTTTCTCTCTTTTGCAAATGTAAAAGAGACAAACGCTGCTGACGCCATATATCGTATCTGCTCAATCCTTTCACAGCTTTTCAGAGAGTATGACTTTCTTTTGAAATCAGAAAAGCTCAGCAGATCAGAAAAGGACAGAATAGAAAAATACTGCTCATCGATTTCGAGAATTGAGGCAGAGGATTCCATTGGTTTTCTTTCAAGTGTACTTGAAAAGCACTTTGGGAAAAAAGTAATTATTCTCCTCGACGAATATGATACTCCGCTCCAGGAGGCTTATGTGGATGGCTACTGGGATGAGATGTCAGCCTTTATCAGAGCACTGTTCAATTCTACTTTTAAGACGAATTCATCGATGCAGAGATCTCTGATGACAGGTATCACGAGAGTAAGTAAGGAGTCTATTTTTTCAGATCTGAATAATCTGACTGTCGCTGATGTAACCTCTGAGCAGTACGAGACATCATTCGGGTTCACCCAGAATGAGGTGCTGGATTCACTGGATGAATATGGACTTGCGGAAGAGGCTTCTCAGGTTAAAAAATGGTACGACGGCTTTACCATAGGTGACACGACCGATATATACAATCCGTGGTCGATTACGAATTATCTGAAGTACAGACAGTTTAAGGCATACTGGGCAAATACATCAGGCAACAGCCTGATCAGCTATGAGCTGCGTACATCCAATACAGACTCAAAGGATGAAATGCAGGCTCTGCTTGAGGGCAGAACTGTCAGAGCAAAAATAAATGATCAGGTAGTCTACTCACAACTGGATGGTGATTCTGATGCCCTATGGAGCTTTTTCCTTGCAAGCGGATATATGACTGTTGTAAGTAAGGAGCTTTCCGGTTCAGAACTGTATTGCGAGCTTAAGCTTACGAATCAGGAAGTCAGATTTATGTTTCGAAGCATGATAAACAGCTGGTTCAATGAATCGGGCTCGGACTTCGGACAGTTTATGAGGTCACTGATTGCGGGAGACGATTACTCTGCGAACAAATATCTGAATGGCGTACTTTTTAATATGGTGAGCTTTTTTGATACGAAGAGACAGGTATCAGATGAACGCAGACCGGAAAGCTTTTATCATGGACTTGTTTTGGGTATCGTGGTCCAGGAGAGCGGATATCATATTGAGTCTAATGGAGAGAGTGGTTATGGTCGATATGATATAATGATGATTCCGACAATGCAGAGCGTCGCTGAGAACAATGGCCTTCCAGTCATTATAATGGAATTCAAGATTATGAATCCGGTAACTGAGAATTCTCTTGATGATACTGCGAGCCGTGCGCTGGCTCAGATTGAAGAGAAAAAGTATGAGGCTAAGGCACTTGATATGGGATTTTCTGATAAAAATATCCTCAAATACGGTCTTGGGTTCTCCGGAAAGAAAGTAGTGGTAAAAAAAGGATGAAGACAGTAGTTTCAGTGATAGTTCCTGTCTTCAATGGAGCAAAGCAGATCATCAGATGCCTTGAGAGCATAAAAAAACAGACCTTTAGCGACTTTGAATGCCTGATAATAGATGATGGCTCAGTTGATGATTCCAGTGAGGTTATAAGGAACTGGATTACAGATGACCGCTTTCATCTGTATCACCAGGACAATACTGGTGTTGCCGTGACCAGAAACCGCGGTATTTCATACGCAAGGGGAGATTTCCTTGCCTTTGTAGACCAGGACGACTATGTGGATCCTGATTATCTGAAGCATCTGATGGAAGCAGTGGATGATGATACAGATATAGTAGTGACTGGGTACAGCCGTGTTGAAGAAGATGGAAAGGTACTCTTTAAAGTTTCATTAAAGAAGGGAATTTTTTCAAAGCTGATAGTTACTGCACCCTGGGCACATCTTTACAGGACTTCTTTTATAAAAAGGCATCAGATACAATTTTTGGACAGTAAGATCGGTGAAGATGTTTATTTTAACATGACAGCAGTTTTTTATACGAATAATATCAGGATAGCAGCGGTTGATTCAGATTACAGATGGGTATTCAATACTGCTTCGGTTTCAAACAGTTCTCAGAGTGAAGCAGGTGGTACTGACCCAAGGTATCTGCTGGATTCCATTTATAAGGCCAGACCGGATGGAAACTGTATTCCAGATGATATTCTGGAATATTATTTTCTCAGATACTGTGTCTGGTATATACTTTTCGTTATGAGAAAATCGCCATTAGAGGACAATCTGGAATGGCAAAACAGGCTGAGGAAATGGCTCAAGGAGCATTTTCCTGATTATTTGAAAAATAAATACATAAAAAAATGCCCGGAGGGTGAGATAGGAAAATATCATCTTGCTGTAAAAGGCTGGATGATGCTGCGGCAGATAAAACTTGATAAACTGATTACAAGATTTTTTTCAAAAAAATGATAATAGATAAATTAAAAAACATTGAACTTCATAAAAAATATGCTTTTTGGGCTGTTATTTTTGGGATAGCATTTTCACTGCTTATTCCATTAAGGACTGTCCCTGATGAGCCGTTACATATTGCCCAGGCTTATTCGATTTCCAATCAGTTGATGGGAACAAAGGTGAATATAAATGGCAGTGTGGCTGAGAGATCGGACGATTTTACCAACTATGAATATACAGATCATTACTCATGGGATTTATATGTGAAGTATTGGAAAAGTCTTTTATCACCGATAGAGAATGAAACAATGGTGCCGACGGGACAGAAAGAAATATCTACCAGATATCCATATGTTCTTGCCGCTTTAGGAATAACTATAGGGCGTCTTTTTCATGCGGGAACAGGAATCACTCTGAATTTGGGACGTCTGTTTAATCTTCTATTTTTTGCTGCATGTGGTGCATTGGCTTTAAAGCTGATTCCATTTGGAAGAGAGCTTCTTTTTGTTATCCTGCTGCTTCCCATGACTATACAACAGGGAATGTCATTTTCTTATGATGTGATGGTGATGGCTTTATCTTTTTTGATTACGGCATTGTTTATCAGAGATAATATGTCTGAGAATCTGACAAAAAAACAGATAGTAAAGTCAGTTGTAATTCAGTTTATTCTGGCAGCTTTAATTTTTCCTATAAAGAGCCATGCTTATGTGCTTTTTTTTCTGCTGCCAGTTTATACCTTGATTCATCATTTCTTAAATGCCGAAACTAAGAGAAAGATTCTTATCGCAGTAAGAATTTTTTTGCTTTTGGCAGTTGTTACTGGAATCATTTTCTGGATATTTACAGCACTCCATCCTTCGTTCATTCCAGAAAAAACCAGTTATGTGGCATGGGCAAAGGAGGATGGATATACTTTAAGTTATGTCCTCCATCACCAGCTGAAAATTATGTATGCCATGTTTTTGACTCTTAACTATAAATTCGACTATTACTTTGTTACAACTGTGATAGGAACAGCGCTTGGACCACTTACTCTGCCGCTTCCGAACTCTTTAAACTATGTATTTTTGGTACTGTTGGTTCTGGCATCTCTGCATAACAGAGATCAGGAGATTAAGCTTAGCAGAAATATCAAGATCTTATTCTTCTGGATATTTATAGTAACTGTCCTGGCTATTTTTCTGGGTATGATTATCGCATGGACTCCAATTTCATCCAACTATGTACTTGGAATTCAGGGCAGATACTTCCTGCCGGTGCTTTTTATGGCCTGGATTCTATTGGACAGCCCAAAAGTAACTATATCAGAGAGGTTAAAAGAAAAAGTTGTACCAGCCACGATAATTATGGACATTATAACTGTACTTTTTATTCTTGGATATGGATATATATACAGGATATAATTAAATGGAGCCGTTCTCATAATGAAGGATAAAAAGTTTTCGTTAATAGGTGTACATATAAATGAGAAAAATTCTTCCAAGTTGATTTTTTGGGGAGAAACTTATTCAAATCAGTTTATTCAGTTATCTGCGGTTATTGATGGCCAGGATACAACTGTAAGAATTTATGGGCAGGATGACAGAGTATTTCAGAATCTGATCAATACTTCTAATGAAAAAATAGATGTTGCTGGAGAGATAGAGATACCAGAGAAGTCTCTGAAAAATAATTCAATTCATTTAACAATGTATGCTGATGGAAATAAGATTGTTGGCAAAAAAATAGATTTAAACGGTAAGCATGGTGTATTTATCTATAATCTCGAGAAGACGATTTACAGGGATGATGGAAGCGTCGATATGGCTGGCTGGGCGATTGATAAGGAACCGGTAGACGTTAGGTTCTTTACAGCCGATGGCACCGAAATTCCAGTTGAAAAGAGATATAGAAAAGATCTGTATTCGGCATGGCCGGAGCTTGATGAGGAGGACCTCAATGCAGGCTTTTCGATAAAGATACCAAGGGATAAAGTAAATGATTATCCATGGCTTCTTCAGTTTAAATGCTCGCATGGAATTGTAGAGAGAAGGTTTACCAAACGGACTTCATTTAAGGAAGACTGGAAGGCAGCAGGCGGAGTAAAGCGGGCTGTTGCGAGATCATATGAGATAGCAAATGAAGATGGACTCCGTGCACTTTTTTCAAGGCTTATATTTGAGATTAAGTCAGGAAGGGTGAAGACTCTCGCTTATCAGAAATGGATAGAAGGCTTAGAACCATCAGAGGAAGAGCTTGAAAAACAGAGAGCTGAGTATCGTGGGCAGGACAACAGTAAGCTGGAACTTTACTCAATAGTTGTAGCTGTCTATAAGCCAAAGCAGAAGGACCTGGAAGCCCTGATTGATTCAGTTAAAGCGCAGACATATGAGAAATGGGAGCTGATTTTAGCGGATGCGGCTGGCGATAGCTTTGCAAAGCTGGCAGCAGGCGATGACCGGATCAAATATTTTTCACTTGGATCAAATGAGGGCATTTCGGCCAATACAAATGAGGCGATAAAGAAAGCCACAGGAGATTGGATATTATTTGCAGATCATGATGATACGTTGGCGCCAGATGCGCTGTATCAGATTCATAGGAGAATTCTGGAGAACCCGGATGCTGGTTTTATTTATTCAGACGAGGATAAAATAAGCGCAGACGGAAGAAAAAGATTTGAACCTGTTTTCAAAACTGACTATAATCCAGACCTGCTTTGCAGCGAGAATTATATCTCACATCTTTCAGCTGTAAAAAGAACGGTAATGGACGAAGCAGGCCTTCTAGACCCGGCATATGACGGCGCTCAGGATTATGATTTTACTTTAAGATGTGTTGAGAGATTAAGGGATGATCAGATAATTCATATACCGGAGGTGCTTTACCATTGGAGGACATCATCTGCCTCCACTGCGGCAGATCAGGAGAACAAGCTCTATGCATTTGAAGCAGGAAAAAGGGCAGTTCAGTCTCATCTGGATAGAATCGGAATACCTGCTGAGGTTACAGAGATGTTGAGGCATGGCAGATACAGAGTGCACTATCATTGGGACCGTACTCCACTTGTGTCTGTAATCATTCCGAATAAGGACCACATAGATGATCTGAGCCGCTGTCTGGATTCGATAAGAAATAAAACAGATTATCCAAGCTATGAGATAATAATCGTAGAAAATAACAGTACAGAGAAAGCAACATTTGAGTATTATAAATCGCTCGAATCTGACAAACGGATAAAGGTTGTAAAGTACGAAGGTGGATTTAATTTTTCAGCAATTAATAACTATGGATCCTCATTTGCCAACGGTGATTTTTTCCTGCTTCTGAATAATGATACAGAAGTCATTAACTCGGGATGGATGAGTGAGATGGTTGGAATCTGTATGAGAAAAGATGTGGGTATTGTAGGTGCAAAGCTCTATTATCCAGATGGAACTATCCAGCATGCGGGAGCCATAATTGGAATCGGAGGCGTGGCTGGACATGCCTTCAAGTATTTCCCTCATGCACATCCGGGGACAGCTGACAGGCTTCTTCTGTGCCAGGATTACAGTGCTGTGACAGCAGCCTGCATGATGGTAAAGAAGGATGCTTTTGAAAAAGTAAACGGTCTGTCAGAGGAGCTTGCAGTAGCCTTTAATGATATAGATTTCTGTCTTAAAGTCGGAAAAGCAGGATATCGGATTGTGTTCACTCCATTCGCTGAGCTGACACACTATGAGTCGAAATCAAGAGGACTTGAAGAAACAGCTGAGCAGCAGGACAGATTCAGGAACGAGGTTGAGACCTTTCTTGATAAATGGGGCGACTTTGTAAGAAAGGGAGATCCGTATTATAACAAGCATTACTCATTGAAACGTGAGGATTTTTCATTTAATGAGGAACTGACACATGAATAACCACACTTTTGCAGTCTGCGCATATAAGGACAGTCATTATCTGGAAGACTGCATCAAATCGCTCGAGAAGCAGACGGTTAAGAGTGATATTTTTATTGCTACATCAACCCCAAGTGACTATATTTTAGAAATTGCATCAAGGCATGGAATCAGTGTGTATGTAAACGAGGGTGAGAAGGGAATAACGCAGGATTGGAATTTTGCAATGACAAAAGCAAAAACTGATTTTGTGACTATTGCACACCAGGACGATATCTATCTGCCTGATTACACGGAAAAATGCCTGAGTTATTTGAAAAAAGCAGATCATCCGATGATATTTTTTTCAGATTATGCTGAACTGAGAAATGGTGAGGTGGTAAAGGATAACAGAAATCTCAAGGTGAAGAGGATTTTGTTGAGAAATCTGGCAAATCCAAAGAATTGGAGCAGAAAAAATGTCAGAAGAAGGTCGCTTTCACTAGGAGATGCTATCTGTTGTCCTTCTGTAACCTATTGCATGAAAAATATACCGAGCCCGCTATTTGCGAATCATTTTGAGGCGAGTGAGGACTGGGAGGCATGGGAGAGGCTTTCAAAACTAGACGGTGATTTTGTCTATGCACCTGAAATCCTTATGTATCATAGAATCCATGCAGAATCTGCTACGACAAAGGTCATAGGAGAAAATCACAGAAAGAGTGAAACCTATGAGATGTTCCGGAAATTCTGGCCTGCATGGATAGCAGAAATACTTACAAAGATTTATTCTGGCAGCGAAAGGTCAAATCAGATATGAATGATGACTTGGAAAAAAGGCTGGTTATCATTCCAGCATATAATGAGGAAGGTGCAATCCTTGGAACGGTGGACAGCATCAGGAAAAAGGCACCATCCTTCGATGTGATTGTTATAAATGACTGTTCGTCGGATTCTACACGGGAGCTGCTTGAAAAAAATGGCATCAGGCATATCAATCTGCCAATGAATCTTGGGATTGGCGGAGCTGTTCAGACTGGATATATCTATGCGGCAAAGAAGGGCTACGATGTCGCTGTGCAGATGGATGGTGATGGACAGCATGACCCTGCTTATTTGGACAAAATGCTAGATGCCATGAAGAAGCAAAAAGCTGATATGGTTATAGGTTCCAGATTTATAGAAAATGAGGGCTTTCAATCTACAAAACTCAGAAGATTTGGCATAGGCTTTTTTACTAAATGGATAAAGATGCTTACGCATAAAACTATTACAGATCCTACTTCAGGAATGAGAATGGCAAACAAAAAGGTGATAGAAGTTTTTGCGGAGAATTATCCAAAGGATTATCCTGAGCCTGAGACTGTTGTGAGCATCTTGAAACAGGGTTATACTATTACCGAGATACCTGTTAAAATGCTTGAGCGCACTGCTGGAGAATCATCTATTTCAATGAAAAAATCTGTCTACTATATGATCAAGGTTTCTATGGCATGTCTTATTTCGTCATGGACAGCAGGACTTACTGGAGGAAAAAGAAAATGAATCTGAGACTACAGCTTGTTGTTGCTGCTGTAATAATTCTTGCGATGATTTATATCACCAACAAAATCAGAAAAAGACAGGTTGAACTAAAATATGCCTTGATCTGGTATGCGCTTGGAATTGTATATCTGCTATTTGATCTTATCCCTCCCCTTCAGATAGGAATATGCAGACTGCTTGGAATTACGGTCCCGATAAATATGCTTATTTTCCTGGCGATAGGTCTCATTCTACTAATTATTTTCCAGCAGACGATAATAGTATCAAAGCAGACAAAAATGATAACGAGGCTTGCGCAGGAAATAGGTATACTAAACGAAGAGATAAAAGAACAAGAGAGAAAACTTTAATCAGGTAATGACTTAAAAATGACGATAAATATTCCGATGAACCTTTGAAAAATGACAACGAATCATCATTTGAACATTTGAAAAATGACAATGAAACGATGCATGAACCTTTGAAAAATGACAAAAGCATGATATAATCTTCTCAGGAGGTGCTGTATCGATATGCTTAAAAGGTCGATTTGGAATAAACTGCTTTCCTGGAAGAACAGTCCACATCATCCTTTGATTCTTGCTGGACTGAGGCAGACAGGAAAGACATATATAGTCCGCGAATTCGGCAAAGAGAACTATGAAAACGTGGTATATCTCGATATGAGAAAAGAGGTGCGTTTTCATAGTATTTTTGAGGGCGATTTTGACATAGATACAATGGTAACGGCAATCACAGCGAATGAGCCTTCGGCACACTTTGTTCCGGGAAAGACGCTTTTGATTCTTGATGAGATACAGGATTGCCCTGATGCCAGAAGTTCATTGAAATACTGGGATATAGACGGACGATATGATGTGATAGCAACGGGGAGTTTTCTTGGAGTAAGAGGATTTAGAACGCCATATAAGAGAGGTATTCCTGTAGGATACGAACAGAGACTCGAGATGTATCCGCTTTCTTTTGCGGAATTTCTTGAGAATGCGGGAATGCAGCAGAGTGTTGTAGACTATGTAAAGCAGTGCTTTAAGGATGGTACGCCAGTTATGAAGCCTGTGCATGAAAGAATCAGGGCACTATATTATCAGTATATAGTAGTGGGCGGAATGCCTGATGCAGTAAATACTTTTTTTGAAACGCATGATATGAATCAGGTCAAAAAGGTTCAGAGACAGATTATAGATTCGATAAGAGATGATTTCGGCAGATATATGACCGAGAACGGAGAGACAAAAATCAATGAGACGCTGAAGCTTAGAGCTGAAGCCTGTCTCGATTCTGTCCCAGAGCAGCTTTCCCGAGAGTACAAGAAGTTCAAATACAGCGAAGTCGATGTGAAAGGTCATAGTACCGAAAAGGCAGACGGTCTCTGGTATATAGCTGACGTAGGGCTTGTGCTGCTATCTTACAATCTCCGCGAGATTTCTGCACCGCTTGAGGCACAGAAGCTTGAAAAGGAGTTCAAGGTTTTTTATGCAGACACAGGACTTTTGGTTTCTCAGTTAGATGACGGCACAGCGGCTAAAGTGTTAGAGGGAGACCTGAGTGCGTATAAGGGTGCTATTGCGGAAAATACAGTAGCGTGTGCTTTTACAGCGGCGGGAATTCCGCTGTACTATTACCGGGCAAAGAGCGGATCTCCTGAGCTGGACTTCGTATTCAGCAATCAGGGTGTCCCAACTCTGGTGGAATGCAAATCATCACGAACCAGTGCTACCAGTCTGAAGTTTGTTCTGACTCATCCCTCAAGGTTTGGATCACATCCAGCAGTAAAATATGCTGATACTAACGTTGGTGGAGGAGACGGATTCTCCACATATCCATTGTATGCTCTTGGGTTTCTTGAGAATGAAAGCGATGACAGTTTTGTAGTACCAGAGGTGGACATCGGAAATCTTGCAGACATAATATCTGATAGGAAAAATAAATGAAAAAAGACATAGCCTGGAATACCTTCGGGAATATTTTTTACGGGTTCTGTACCTGGGTTATTACGATACTTGTCGTGAGGATGGGATCGTTTACTGATGCAGGTTATCTGTCTCTCGCGATGACGACGAGCAGCACCTATAATGCTATCGCGCTGTTTGCGATGAGAAACTACCAGATAACGGATTCTGGGCACCTGTACAGTGACGGAGAGTACGTCTCGAGCCGAATCATAAGCTGTCTGGCAGCATACGTGTTTTTGGCTGTGGCGGCGGTGTTCAGCGGTTCGATGTATCAGGCCATCTGTATTATAGCATTTATGCCAGTCAGACTTTCTGAGGCCTATTCGGATGTGTTCCACGGGATTGACCAGATGCATGACAGATATGACCTGATCGGAAAGTCATTTACCATGAGAGGCATTGCGGTTATCGTAATCTTCATAGCGGGAATGGCTGTGTCAGGGAATCTGGCTCTTACTCTTGGACTTATTTCAATCGCTACTTTTGCTATATCAATCCTCTGGGACAAGAGACTTACTTCAAAAATCACAACTATCGAAATGCGGTTAAAGGACTCGAAGATACTTAAACTGTATTTAAGCTGCCTTCCGCTGATGCTGTTTACTTTTTTCATGGGGATGCAGATGATGTATGCGAAGACGGTTCTTTCAGAGGTAGTCGGAGTCACAAGGCAGGGCATCTATGCGTCCATATCGAATCCGACCTATGCGATCCAGGTGATGGGAGCTGCGCTCTTTGCGCCTTTCCTTCCAGTGCTGGCTGAATATCTGAAGGAGAGGGATATACAGGGATTTAACAGAGGAGTGCGGAAGGTCACGGGAATCCTTGTAGTCTTCTCGGCACTGGTGCTTGTGGCAGCATCGCTCTTAGGCAGATGGGTGCTTGGGATTTTCTTCGGAAAAGAAATCCTTGACTACTATGAGCTCTTTATTCCGGTGGTCATAGTTATCATAATAAACACCTTTGTCTACTGGTTCCAGGGAGTTCTTGTAGCCCTCAGGAAAAATGTCCTGCTGGCCGTGGGAATGATAGTGGATTTCATGCTTTTTGTAATTCTTATCAGGCCTGCAATAGAGATATTCGGAATGAACGGGGCAAGCTACGCGCAGATCCTCTCGCTCGGGCTTTATCTGTTATTTGAGATAATCGCGACAGCATTTAACGGGAAGAAAATTCAGGAATAAAGTTATTGAAGGAAACGGCGAAGAATCAGTCTTGAAAATAATAAAGAATTCGCTTTTATAAACTTTGTTAAAAATACATTCAGGAGGATAAAATGAACAAGAAAATTATCAGAGCTTTCAGTCTGGTACTTGCAGTCTGTATGATGCTTGGAGTTTGCGCAGTTCCAACGCAGGCAGCTAAAAAGAAGAGGAGTCAGTACACGATTGGTATAGATCCGGGACACCAGAGGTATGCCGATACATCCTTAGAGCCGATAGGACCGGGAGCACGTACAAAGAAAGCAAAGGTTGCCGGAGGAACAAGTGGAAGGTATAGTGGACTTCCAGAGTATCGGCTTACTCTTCAGGTGGCAAGGAAGCTTAAGAAGGAGCTTGAACGCCGTGGCTATAAAGTCGTTATGACACGCAATAAGCATAGAGTAAATATCTCAAACAGTGAGAGAGCTAAGAAGCTCAACAAATCCTGTGATATAGCGATAAGACTTCATGGAGATGGGGCAGGCGCCTCAGCACACGGAGCTTCTATGCAGTGCTCGACCAGGAATAATCCATATATCTCAAAGCTCTACTCGAAATGCAATACACTTTCAAAGGACATCCTGAATGCCTACTGCAAAAAGACCGGTATGAAGAACCGCGGAATCGCATACCGTGACGACCTTACCGGTACGAATTTCTCAACGATTCCGGTTACCCTCATCGAGATGGGATTTATGACGAATAAATCAGACGATACCTATATGGCAAAGTCGTCCAATCAGACAAAGATGGCGAAGGGAATAGCCGATGGAATAGATGATTACTTTGGCTTCTGAAGTCTTGACATACCTGGTTATTTTTTCTATGATTATATGTAACTATTCAGCACCAATGAAAAAAGATGGAAAACGGCGATGCAAGCTTGCTTGCAGGAGCCGGTTTACATCTTTTTTCATGGTGGCCAAGGCGCGTAGCGCCTCTGACCACCCACAATGAGAGGCGCGAAGCGCCTCGAATGTGTGGGGTGCTGAACAGTTACGATTATAAAAAAGCGAGGACCAAAAAATGGCTGATAAGAAACTGGTGGAGGCTATTACCTCCCGTGATGAGGATTTTACACAGTGGTACACTGATGTCGTAAAAAAGGCAGAGCTGATGGAGTATTCATCCATCAAGGGCTTCATGATCTACAAGCCGAACGGCTATGCTATCTGGGAGAACATCCAGAAAAAAATGGACGCTATGTTCAAGGCAACCGGCGTAGAGAACGTATATCTGCCGGTGCTTATTCCTGAGAGCCTTCTTCAGAAGGAGAAGGACCATGTAGAGGGCTTTGCACCAGAGGTAGCCTGGGTTACCCAGGGCGGTGGAAACGAGCTTCAGGAGAGGCTCTGTGTCCGCCCTACATCCGAGACACTTTTCTGTGAGCTCTTCAAGAACAACTGCCATACATACAGAGACCTGCCGATGGTCTACAACCAGTGGTGCTCGGTAGTCAGATGGGAGAAGACCACCCGTCCTTTCCTTCGTTCATCTGAGTTCCTGTGGCAGGAGGGACATACGATTCACGCTACAGCCGAGGAGGCTGAGGCCCGCACACTTCAGATGCTGAATATTTATGCGGATTTCTGTGAGAATGAGCTTGCCATCCCTGTTATCAAGGGCCAGAAGACAGATAAGGAGAAGTTCGCAGGAGCAGAGGCTACCTATACTATCGAGACTATGATGCATGACGGAAAGTCACTTCAGTCCGGTACCTCACATAACTTTGGTGACGGCTTTGCAAAGGCCTATGGCGTTCAGTACACAGGAAAGGACAACCAGCTCCATCCTGTATATCAGACTTCATGGGGCGCATCAACCCGTCTTATCGGTGCTATCATCATGGTACACGGTGACGATTCAGGACTTGTTCTTCCTCCACACATCGCACCTGTTCAGGTTATGATCATCCCTATCCAGCAGCAGAAGGACGGTGTCCTGGAAGCAGCTTCAAAGGTCAAGGAGCAGCTTTCTGCAGCAGGTCTCTCTGTAAAGCTCGACGATTCAGATAAGAGACCTGGCTGGAAGTTTGCTGAGGAAGAGATGAGAGGAATCCCTCTTCGTGTAGAGATCGGACCAAAGGATATCGAGAATGGTCAGTGCGTACTTGTAAGAAGAGACAACCGTGAGAAGACACAGGTCAGCCTTTCAGAAGTAGCTGAGAAGGCTAAGGAAATCCTTGAAAAGGAGCAGCAGGATATGTTCGACCGCGCAAAGGCATTCCGCGATTCTCATATCTACGATGCTCACGACTACGATGAGTTCAAGGATATCGTAAACAACAAGCCTGGTATGGTTCGCGCCATGTGGTGCGGAGATCAGGCCTGCGAGGACAAGATTAAAGAAGATACTACTGCGACAAGCCGCTGCATGCCATTTGAGCAGGAGCATATCTCAGACAGATGCGTCTGCTGCGGAAGACCGGCTAAGAAGCTTGTCATCTGGGGAAAAGCTTATTAATGCAATTACCTGATTCAGTTGAAAAAATAATACATACCCTGGAGACAGCCGGCTACGAAGCTTATGCAGTAGGCGGCTGTGTCCGTGACGCGCTTTTGGGCCTCACACCCGACGACTGGGACATCACTACGTCCGCAGAGCCGGAGGAGGTCAAGGCGCTTTTTTCTCGTACAATAGATACCGGGATCAAGCATGGTACTGTGACAGTAAGGCTTAATGGAAAGAGCTTCGAAGTCACGACATATCGAATCGACGGAAAGTATGAGGACGGCAGACATCCGGAAGAGGTTACTTTTACAAAGAGCCTTGAGGAGGATCTTAAACGCCGGGACTTTACTATAAATGCAATGGCCGTAAACGACAGAACAGGTATAGTAGACCTGTTTGGAGGCCAGGAGGATCTTAAGGCAGGAATTATCCGCTGTGTAGGTGACCCGATGGAGCGCTTTTCTGAGGATGCTCTTAGGATGATGCGTGCGGTGAGGTTCGCAGCAAAGCTCGATTTTTCAATTGAAGAAGAGACAAAGAAATCCATTTCAATACTTAAAGATAATTTAAGAAAAGTATCAGCAGAGCGCATTCAGGTGGAGCTTACGAAGCTTATAACTTCCAATCACCCGGAGATGATGAGGACGCTCTATGAGACAGGACTTACATCGGTATTTTTCCCAGAATGGGATAAGGCGATGGTCTGCGGGCAGAATACGAAGCACCACTGCTACACCGTGGGTGAGCATACTATCGAGGTCATGAAGCATGTAAGAAATGACAAGGTCATGCGACTTGCCGCTCTGCTTCACGATATCGGAAAGCCTGGAATGAAGCGCACTGATAAGAAAGGACACGACCATTTCCAGGGACATCCGCAGCTCTCTGATATCATGGCGGAAAGAATTCTGCGCCGTCTGAAATACGACAATGACACGATAAAAAAGGTCTGCATGCTGGTCAGATATCATGACGAGAGGCCCGCGCTAAATCCCAGAAGCATAAGACGCTGCATGCGCGAAATGAATCTTGATTTTGATGACCTCTTTGAGCTGAAGCGGGCTGATATCGCAGGTCAGAGCGATTACATGCATGAAGAAAAGCTTGCTGCAGTAGATAAATTTGAAAAGCTGTACCACGAGAATCTTGAATCAGGAAACTGCACCGATAAAAAGCAGCTGGCTGTAAACGGAGGAGACCTGATAAAAGCCGGGGTTGACAAGGGACCTGAGATGGGCCGAGTCATGGAAAAACTTCTTGATGATGTAATAGATGAGCCCTCTGCAAACACAAAGGAAACGCTGCTTTCAAGAGCTTTGAATTATTCGAAACTCGCAAAAAAAGGTAAACTGCTTTTAAGTATATTTGCGGTTATTTTTTGCATAAGTATGGGACTTACTGCCTGTGCAGATAACCGGGGAACGGTCTCCTACAGGGCACCGGGAACTCCGCTTGACGCTTCAGGTGACGCTTCTGCAGACGCCAAAGACTCACTCGATAAGGTCTATATCATTGAGGAAAATAACCGGGACGAGGGAAAACTTACTGTAATGAATATCACGAGTCTTCGCGAATTCAGATATCCGTACAATGTCTCGACTGAGTTCCTTGACAAATACGGAGACACAGATTCTGTCGAGGACTTCAAGCCTGGAATGGCTATTACCTTTGACGCGTCGGGCAGATATGGAATGCTTACTACTGTAAAAAAATCAAACGCTGTCTGGGAATGGGACGATCTGAAGAATTTTTCCTTTGACGAGTCTATAAGTGCTATGCAGTTCGGTGGTGAGAATTACAGGTACACTGACTCAACACTTTTTCTCGATGGCAACAACCTGATGGAGAGAAAAGACCTGATAGGCGGCGTTGACGAGGTAATGGTGGTCGGAGTCGACAAGGAAGTTCTTGCTGTAGCCCTTACAAAGGGACATGGATATCTGCAGCTTGATGATACAAAGCGTTTTGACGACAGCCTGATTCAGATCGGCTCGTATGACGCTGCTCTGGTTTCTTCAGGAAAGACCTTTACAGTGCCAGTCGGAACGTACGCTGTAACCATCGCAAACAATGGCTGGGGCGGTACCAAAAATGTAAAAATAAAAAAGAACGTGACCTCTGTTCTAAACCTTGAGTCGATGAAGGGCAAGGGGCCGAAGTCATGTAAGCTGAAGTTTGAGATCGATGTGGATGGTGCGAAAATCTATCTCGATGGTAAACGGGTAAAGACAGATAAGACGATGACTGTACTTTACGGTGCTCATTCGCTTAAGGTTACGGCCGACGGCTATGATGACTGGGAAAGAACCCTGTATGTGAACTCACCGACAGCTGTGATTTCGCTCGATATTTCTGACAGCAAGCAGGGTTCGTCGAATAACTCTACTGCGACTACGAATAATTCTGGAACGACAAACAGCAGTACAAATTCTTCAACTACGAATGATACTAACGGAAGTACAGTTACTACTGGAAATGGAAGCACTACTACGACGAGCTCGGGTACTACCCAGAAGGAACGTGACAAGGCTCAGGAGAACTATCTGTCAACTCTTGCTGACTCTGTAGTGAATACTCTTGGCTCTTTGAGCTCTGACTAAAAACAGTGGAAAAGCGAACAGATTTAAGCTATAATATGCATAGTTTAACAGAAAGGCATTTTTCAAAGGAGGAAAAATGGGATACAAGGAGACATACGAGAGCTGGCTGTCTGATCCGTATTTCGATGATGAGACGAAGGCTGAGCTCAGGGGAATCGCAGGAAACGAAAAGGAAATCGAGGATCGCTTCTACATGGACCTCGAGTTTGGTACAGCAGGACTCCGCGGCGTTATCGGAGCCGGAACGAACAGGATGAATGTCTATACTGTCCGCCGCGCTACTCAGGGACTCGCCGATTATATCAATAAGGTCGGCGGTGCTGACAGAGGCGTCGCTATTTCATACGACTGCCGTCATATGTCACCTGAATTTGCAGATGTGGCTGCATGCTGTCTTGCAGCAAACGGTATCAAGGCTTACGTGTTTGAGTCACTTCGTCCGACCCCTGTTCTTTCATATGCGGTCAGATACCTGCACTGCATCGCCGGAATCAATATCACAGCAAGCCACAACCCGGCTGAGTACAACGGCTACAAGGTTTACTGGGAGGATGGAGCACAGATCACTCCGCCACATGATACCGGAATCATGGATTGTGTAAAGGCTGTTGCCATCGATAAGGCAAAGACCATTACAAAGCAGCAGGCTATGGACAAGGGTCTCTACCAGGTAATCGGTGCCGATATCGATGATCCTTATATCGCTGAGTTAAAAAAGCTCGTTATCCACCAGGATGCTATCGATAAGGTCGGTAAGGATATCACAATCGTCTATACTCCTCTTCACGGCACTGGAAATATCCCTGTCAGAAGAGTTTTAAAGGAGCTTGGATTTACAAATGTCTTCGTAGTTCCTGAGCAGGAGAAGCCGGACGGTGACTTCCCTACAGTTTCTTACCCTAACCCTGAGGCAAAGGAGGCATTTGCCCTTGCTCTTGCTCTTGGCAAGGAGAAGAATGCAGACCTCGTTCTTGCTACAGACCCTGACGCCGACAGACTCGGTGTCTATGTAAAGGATAAGCAGGGAGAGTATCACTGCCTGACTGGTAACATGTCTGGCTGCCTGATTGGTAATTATGTAATCGGCCAGAGAAAGGCAAGAGACGGAAAGCTTCCTGAGGACGGCGCTTTCGTCAAGTCTATCGTTACTACAAATCTTGCTGATGCTATCGCAAAGGACTATGGCATTCAGCTGATCGAGGTGCTTACCGGATTCAAGTACATCGGTGGTAAAATTCTTGAGTTTGAGAAGACAGGAAAGGGCACATACCTCTTCGGTATGGAGGAGAGCTACGGCTGCCTGACTGGTACCTATGCCCGTGATAAGGACGCTGTAGATGCCTCTATGACGCTCTGTGAGGCTGCTGCCTACTACAAGACTATCGGCTGGACTCTTTGGGATGCTATGGTAGATCTCTATGAGAGACTTGGCTACTATCAGGATGCCGTAAGTGCTATCACACTTAAGGGTAAAGAGGGAATCGAGAAGATCGGCTCTATCATGACTTACCTTCGTGAGAATCCGCTTACAGGAATCGGTGATTACAAGGTTGTCCGCACAAGAGATTACTTAAAGGATACGATTACTGATGCTGCTACCGGAAAGACTGAGCCTACAGGCCTTCCAAAGTCAAACGTTCTCTACTATGAGTTAAACGATGATGCATGGATCTGCGTTCGTCCGTCAGGTACCGAGCCGAAGATCAAATTCTACTACGGTATCAAGGGTTCAAGCTTCGCTGACGCTGATCAGAAGTCGGCTGCTATGGCCAAGTCACTTGAGGAGCTGGCTGATAAGCTGACCAAGTAAAATCTTTGTAACAATTGTAATATTTATTTTGCTTTGGTTTTTCAAAAAATGCCCGAAAATCAAATAAAATCGGGCTTTTTTTGGAAAAAGATATTGACATTTTATTTAAAAAATTGTATAAAAGTAAGTAGCGCAGATAATTATGCAGTCTGCGTGGAACACAATAATATCGTATTAAAAATACGAGGAGGAAATTATAATGAACAAGACAGAACTTGTAGCAGAGATTGCAGAGAAAGCAAACACTTCAAAGAAGGAAGCAGAAGTAGTTCTTCGTGCATTCACAGATGTTGTTACAGAGCAGCTGAAGAAGGGTGAAAAGATTCAGCTTGTTGGCTTTGGTACATTCGAAGTATCAGAGAGAAGTGCTCGTACAGGAAGAAATCCTCAGACTGGTGAGGAGATGCAGATCGCAGCTTCCAAGGCTCCTAAGTTTAAGGCTGGTAAGGCTCTTAAGGACGCTGTTAACGAGTAATCTATTATTTCGCATTTCATTACATAAAGGGACGGCCGCATGGCCGTTCTTTTTTATTGACAGAATGTACCCTGCATTTGTGTAATTTTCTAAAAAAATTGGTCAGTAAATCATAGGGGTGTTTCATGAATGTATAACTGAATAATAGGATTTTTTGAAGAAGGCCAAGTCTGGAGATTATACTCATACATATTCCAGAAATGGCCCTTTT
>ONBW01000038.1 GCA_900316165.1 uncultured Lachnospiraceae bacterium
TTACCAAACAGGCCGGTAGAGGTGCCAGAAACCTAATAACAGTAGGACTTAGCGGGCATTTCTGCTATGGATTTTACCCACAGGTATGCCCGAAGAGCCCTTAAATATCAGATTATTAGCTTTGATGTAAATGATTTAAAGATTGTAAATGATTCTATGGGTCATGCCGCAGGAGACGCCCTTCTTAAAGACTGTGCAGAAATCCTTAATTCCTGCTTTGACGATGTGGGGCATATCGTAAGAACGGGAGGAGACGAGTTCTTAGTGATCATTACTGAGGGCAGAAAGAGTTTCGTCACCAGAGGCCTCAAAAAAATGGAGAAGCTTGAAGCTGAGTATAATGTCATGAGAAAATACCATATCAAGATCAGTTATGGTTCAGCTGATTCAAGTGAACAGGAAAATATGACTCCTGATATGGTACTAAGGCTCGCTGACGATAGAATGTATCAGATGAAAAAGGATAAGCGTTTCTCAAACTCTTAGGTTATTTAAGTAGAGATCTTCAAAATCCTTATCATCTGCAAGTACTATTTCATGTGATTTATTTCTGATCTGTGAAAGTCTCATACGTACTTCAGGTGAATCCTCAGATAGGAACTTTACAGCACCTTTAAGAGAGGTGTTGCCGACTGCAGCTATTCTGTCAGAAAGCATATCCGGGAAGAGGCCGATTGAGGATGCTTCTTCTGCTGAGAGACTACTTCCGAAACCTCCGGCGAGATAGACCTTTGAAGGTGTCAGGTGAGATTCCTTCATAAGAATTTCTATTCCGCTTCTGATTGCAGATTTCGCAAAGAGCAGTTCATGAATATCGTCCTGTGTAAGAGTGATTGGGTCTTCCCCTTTGTTAACCGGTGATGGTTTCCAAAGTGGGAAGCCTTTTTTTATCCACTCATCGTTTGTATAGGTGCCGTTCTCGTCAATTATGCCAGTGGCTTTCATGGATGAGACTGCACTGATAAGGCCGTTTCCGCAGAGTCCGAGAGGCCTTTTATTTCGCAGCTTTATTTCCTGCTGCATCCTCTCACCAGGGGAGAGCATAGAGAAGTCCTTTTCCCATGGTATCAGAGTAAGGACAGGCCTTGTGCCTTTGAAACTCACCTGGGTGATTGCACCAGGAAGCCCCGGTGTGCCGCAGCTGATATTTGCAGCTTCGAAAGCCGGTCCGGCTGCGGTTGAGGTCACATATAAGGCATCTCTATTACCAAGCGCCATTTCGCCGTTCGTCCCTAAGTCTATTAAAAGTGCAGGCTCCTCTGCCTGATCTATTCCTAAATAGTAGATTCCGCTTGCGATATCGCCTCCTACAAAGGCTGAAATCCCCGGCAGCAGATATACGGGTGTCTTATCTGTAAAAAATATCTGGGATATGTCCTTTAGTGAGATGTCACCAGGATCAAACGGAGCTTCACCTAAACATCTGACGTCAGAACCTTCGAGCAGATGTCCCATTGTTGTGTTTGCCGCTATAGCCATTTCTGAAGGCTTTTCTGAAAGGCTGTATTTGGATGAAAGCTCTGATAATGATGCAGCTATAGTGCTTTCGGCAACGCGCTGCATATCTGAGGCAGCAAAAGGAGAGAAGGTGGCTGCCTTTATTCGTGAAATCACATCAGCTCCGTAGCTTACCTGAGGATTTCTCTTCCTTACACTTCCAATAAACTCTCCATTTGGTGTTAGGGCGGCTGTTTCTATGGTAGTACTTCCCAGATCCACTGCAGCTATAAATGGTCTTTTGTTTGTTTTTTCATCTGGGGATGAAGCAGTTTCTGTTAGACTTTCACTGCTGATAGTGGATGGCATTGAGTTTAAAATCTTTGACTCATCTATCTCGAATGTCACCTCAGTGCAGCCAGTTGGAGCTGTTTCAAAAAGCTGTGCAGCTGTCGTCTGGCAGGAGAGGACTTCAATTGCTTTCAGGATTTTTCCATCTCCATTGAAGTGTACCTTTACTGTGCATTTGCCACAGCTGCCCATACCTCCGCAGGGCAAAATAACGCGGACGCCCTGCCTGCGCAGGAAGTCCGCGATAGTTTCATTTCTATTCAGTTCAGAAAGCTTTACTGATTTATTCATATCACCTGTGCATAGAGAATGAGTTTAGATCATAATTCTCAAGATTTCCGTTCAGAGTTCTGTCATCAGCTTCTGCAAAGAGAGTCTCACGATCCTTGGCAAACAGCTGCTTCTCACGGTATGCAGATGGACCGCCGACGCAGCCGCCTTCGCAGACCATTCCCTCAAGGAAGTCATCGTTAAACTTACCGACTTTCATCATCAGAAGCTGCTTCTTACACTCAGCAGCGCCATTTGCTACGCAGACCTTGGCATCGATATGCTGATCTGATTCTTTAAGAGATTCGAGAACAGCTGCAGTAACACCACCTGACTGGGAGAATCTTTTTCCATAAATAGAGGCTTCCTGGTAATCGTATCCATTGTCCGGCTGCAGGGTTACACCCTTTGCTCGCATGATTGCTCTGATCTCTGAGAAGGTCAGCGCGTAGTCCGCATTACCCTCAATCCCGGCCTCAATTGTCTCACTCTTCTTCGAGATACATGGTCCGATAAATACACAGATGGCATCCGGTTCCTTGGCCTTAATAAGCCTTGAAACAGCACACATAGGTGAAACCGTAGTAGAGATCAGGTCATCGGCAAGCTCTGGGAAGTGTTTCCTTATCATATTTACGAAAGCTGGGCAGCAGCTCGTTGATTTCTTCTCACCCTTCGCATAAGCTTCAGCCCATTCTTTGGCTTCAGCCTGTGCGGTAAGGTCTCCACCGAGTCCTACCTCAATGAAATCCTTGAAACCAAGCTCTTTCATGGCTTTCTTCCAGGAGTTCATGGTAATCTTCGGTCCGAACTGTCCTTCTGTGGCAGGAGCTGCCATAGCATAGACAGGCTTGTCTGACTTAAGGGCATTTATAACCGGGACTATATATGTCTTTGAGGCGATGGCTCCGAACGGACATCTGTGAATGCAGAGACCGCAGCGGATGCATTTGTCATCGTTTATTTTGCAGATGCCGTACTCATCGTATTCGATAGCGTTTACCGGGCAGGCAAACTTACAAGGACGCTTTAAGGCTGCGATAGCGTGATATGGGCAGGCCTGTGCGCACTTACCGCACTCCTTGCACTTCTTAGGATCGATGTGGCTTCTCTTATCGCCAGGGTGGCAGGCGTCGAACTTACAGGCTGAGACGCAGGCCTTTCCAAGGCAGTTCTGGCAGTTATCAGTAACGACATAGGATGAGATAGGGCAGTCCTCACAGGCTGCATGAAGAACCTGGATGATATTCCCGTTGTCGTTTGCATCTGGTGCTTCACCGCAGGCTAAGCGGACTCTCTCACGGATGATTTCACGCTCCTTGTAGATGCAGCAGCGGAATCTGGCCTGTGGTCCTGGAATAAGCTTCTCAGGAAGGAATTCCTTCTCCTGCTCTAATGTGCCTGCAAAGGCAAGCTCAGCTACTGTGGTCAGGACGTCGTGTTTAATCTTTATAACACCCTCATCAGCATACATAGTATTTTTTCTCCTTAACTTTACTTACATACATACTAGATTTATTTTATCATATAAAGTGGCTGTGTGTTGTATTTTTTTAAAAAATCACATTGCGATTTTTATGTACAAGTGATAGACTTAAAAAGACTTTAAACTGGTTTGGTTTAGTTGGAGGAAAAAATGACATACAAAGAAATGACCAAGGAAGAACTGTTAGAGGAGAGACAGCAGCTTGAAAAAGAGTATGATGCCTGGAAGAGAAAAGGCTTAAGCCTGAACATGGCTCGTGGAAAGCCGTCCGCAGCTCAGCTCGACCTCTCGAATGAACTGATGGATGTACTGAATTCAAACAGCTACTTTAACGACCAGACCGGTACAGACTGCAGGAACTATGGTGTAAGCGATGGTATCCCTGAGGCGAAGGCTCTGATGGGTGAGATGAGTGAAGTAAGCCCTGACGATATGATCATCTTCGGCAACTCATCACTTAACATCATGTTTGACCAGATTGCCAGAAGCTATGCCAAGGGAGTCTGTGGCAGCACACCATGGTGCAAGCTCGATAAATGGAAGTTCCTTTGCCCTGTTCCAGGATATGACAGACATTTCAAGGTTACAGAATTCTTCGGCGCTGAGATGATTAACATCCCGATGACACCGGACGGCCCTGACATGGACATGGTAGAGGACTATGTAAATAACGATCCGGCTGTAAAGGGTATCTGGTGCGTTCCTAAGTATTCAAACCCTCAGGGCTACAGCTATTCAGATGAGACTGTAAGACGCTTTGCAGCTCTTAAGCCGGCAGCTGAGGACTTCCGTATTTTCTGGGATAATGCTTATTCTATCCATCATCTCTATGATGAACCGGAGAAGCAGGATGTAATCCTTGAGATCCTTGACGAGTGCAGGAAAGCAGGTAATCCTGATATCGTCTATAAATTTATTTCTACATCAAAGGTTACTTTCCCTGGTTCAGGACTTGCCGCTATGGCAGCTTCGAAGAAGAATCTCGATGATGTAAGAAAGTATATGACAGTTCAGACTATCGGCCACGATAAGCTGAACCAGCTCCGCCACGTACGTTTCTTCGGTAATCTGGCGAATATGAAGCAGCATATGAGACGCCATGCAGCTATACTTCGTCCTAAGTTTGAGGCTGTCTGGGATATCTTTGAGAAGAACCTCGGAGGTCTTGGAGTTGGTGAGTGGACGAAGCCAAATGGTGGATATTTCGTTTCATTCGATTCATTAAATGGCTGCGCTAAGAAGATCGTAGCTATGTGCAAGGAGGCAGGTGTTACTCTTACTCCGGCAGGCGCTACCTATCCGTATGGCAAGGATCCTGATGATAAGAATATCCGTATCGCACCGTCTTATCCTCCGCTTGCTGAATTAAAGCAGGCTGCTGAGATTTTTACTATCTGCGTACGCCTTGTAAGTATTGACAAAATTCTCTCTGAGTCCGATAAATGATTTGGATTTTGAAGTAGGAATAGATTAATAAGACCTCACTTAAAGGGTTTTTGGAGGAGGTGTTCTAAGTGAAGAGAATTCTTGTAGTTGATGATGACATGGTCACAAGAAAGACTGCTTCGTATATACTCTCGAAGGAGGGGTATATCGTAGATACGGTTGAGACAGGTCAGAGATGTCTTGCTACTTTGGCAAACGAGTATTATGATCTGCTGCTTCTTGATATCGACATGCCAGTTATGGATGGTTTTGAGACACTCCGTTATATCAGAAACAATCCATCCACAAAGAATCTTGCAGTTGTATTCCTTACCGGGGATAATACTGTAGATTCAGTTATCAAGGCATCTTCTCTGAATGCTTCAGGTTACATAGTAAAACCATTTATTCCAGAAAATCTTATTTCAAAGGTCAGAGACATCCTTGCGGGGTGAGGTATGAAACTACTCTATAATATTGACTTTTCTATAGCCGCGGCAGTCTTTCTTTTAGTTTTTCTCCTCTATGTCATGTTCTCATATGACTTGAGGATAAGGAAGAACCGCGGCTTCTTCTTTCTTCTTTTATGCACTCTTGCAGCAGATATAATGGATATCGTAACGGCATATACGATAAGCAATGCCGATACCTTTCCGGTGGTATGGAATGTTGTTCTGAACGAAATCTATTATTTTATGCTCGGGATGTTGGGGTTCTTTTTTTTCCTGTATTCGCAGGAGGCAGTCGGAAATGATTTCTTAGATAAAAGGCCGAAGTGGCAGCTTTCGACAAAGCAGATCCATGTCATCCTGATGTCAGGTTATGTGGTTCTTCTTCTGATAAATATCCCGACTGGTGTCATGATGTCATTTAATGGTGGCAGATACACTCATGGTCCTCTATATTTTTTCCTGTTTTTATTTCCTTATCTCGAGGTAGCATTTGCTTTTTCAAGAGTAGTAATGAGAGCAGAGGAGTATAAAAAGAGGGGCAAACGGTTCTTAGTCTGGATCTATTTCATCTTCTGCATTATCAGTGCATTAACTCAGCTTTTTATTTTTCCAAAAGTTCTAATCTCTGTATTTGCGGTAGCTATCGGTCTTACCTTCCTCCTTATCCTCATGGAGACTCCCGACTATCAGGGAATGATGAGTGCCATGGAGCAGCTTAAAGATACTCAGAGGCAGCTTAAAGAGCAGGCAGAGTCTGCAAACCAGAGGTCTATGTCAAAGACAGAGTTTCTGCTGCATCTCTCACACGAGCTCCGTACTCCCTTAAATGCTATAGTAGGATATTCTGAGGTAATCCTTGGGGATAAAAAGAAGAGGGCAGCTGCAGACGACGTAAAAAAAATCCGCACTGCCAGCCGAGATCTTCTTTCCATTGCTGAAAATATCAAAAATTTCATAGAGATCGAGGACGGCAGTGTATCGATAGAGCAGGGGGATTATGATACAGTCGAGCTGATCGAGGATATGAAGGACAAGGTATTTTTCTTAAATGCCGATAAGAATCTTAAGATTGTTACAAAAGTAGACCCGAACCTTCCAACTGTGCTCTACGGTGACAGGATAAGGCTTTTACAGCTGATGGATACGCTGACAGCTAATGCTGTCAAATACACAAGAGAGGGCGAAGTAGATATAAGCATTGACTGGAATGGAAACGGTCTTACTTTTTCAGTGGCAGATACCGGAATCGGAATGAGGCCGCAGGATTTGAAGCGGATAGGGGATATTTTTTACAAAGCAAATACCCAGGAGAATGCATCAGGTTTAGGACTTGGTCTTGCCTTTGCCACAAGGCTTCTTTCAAAAATGGATTCAAAGCTTGAGTATGACAGCACCTACAAGCTTGGTTCGCGTTTCTGGTTTACTGTCGTTCAGGGGAATGTTTCCTTTGAGCGGATAGGTGAGGATAAGGCAGAGGAACTCGGGCAGATGCGGGAGCAGACTGCTTTGTCTGAATCAGACGGAAATCAGACTAAGCTCGATGTTCTCGTAGTAGATGACAATCAGATAAATATCGATATCACGATGAAACTCTTATCAAGCGTCGGCGCTCATGTAGAGAGTGCTATGAACGGAAAGGAAGCAGTCGAGAGAGTCCGTGACAGAAAGACACCATACGATATCATTTTCATGGATCATCTGATGCCTGTCATGAATGGCGTAGAAGCCATGGAGTGTCTAAGAAGGGAGAATCTCTGCCCAAATACTCCTGTTATTGCTCTTACTGCTAATGCCGTAACCGATGTTGAAAGAGAGTACACCGCGCATGGCTTTGCAGGATATCTGTTAAAGCCTGCTTCAAAAAATGACCTACTTGAGATGATAAGGCGGTATTGTAAAAAGGATAAGGGGGCAGCTCCTGATAATGCAGCAGCTGCGCGCGGTCAGAAGCTCTACAGGGTTCCGGAGGTAAAGTCTAAAGAGACTGAGATAATAGGTGTCTCTGAAACTGCTGCTGAACAGCCACAAAAAAAGAGTAAGATGGAGCGCCTGGCAGAAATCTTAAATACTGAGAGCGGACTTATGTACTGCGGTGGAATTCCAGATTTCTATGTCGAGATCATAGGTGACTATATAAACGAGGATAAGAGGGCAGGCCTCGAGAAAGACTTAAGTGAGAATGACTTTGATAATTATAGAATAGGAGTTCATTCTCTTAAGAGCTCAAGTCGTACTATAGGAGCCGATTCGCTTTCTGATCAGGCGAAACAGCTCGAGGATGCCTGCAAGGCTGGTGACAGAGATTATATAGCAGAAAATCATGATAAGGTCATGGAAAATTATGGAATCCTCTTAGATCAGCTGAAGGACGCGTTAAATGATGATGAGCCTGAGGAGGCTGAACAAGAGATATCTGATACGCATGAATCTGAAATCAGTACTGAATCAGAAACAACAGATGAAAAGCAAAGTCAGGATACAGAAGAACAGCCAGAGGGACAGAAACGCCTTAAGGTTCTTCTTGCAGTTGCTTTCGGAGTTGAAAGAGATGTGCTTTCTTACCTGATAGGAAAAGACTATGAAGTCATTGAAGTTCCAAACAGGGAAACTGCATTCGAGAAATACAGAGAAGAGAACCCAGACCTTTGCATTATCGATTCGGAGATGACTATAGGACATGAGAATGCTTTCTCCGAGATCACAGTCCCGGTCATCTATATCACAGATGAAAGAGACAGAGCCGCAAAGATCCGCTCGCTTTCCTGCGGCGGAGCGGATATCATAGAGCGTCCGCTCGATGAGAGGTTCATAAAAAAGAGGATAAGAAGCGTCATATCATTGAAGGGGGAAGCAGTATGATAGAAGAGATAATAAGCCATATAACGGCGCACGAGAATATAACTTTTGGAGAGGTAGCAGCGGCATTTGGAATATTGCTCTGTATATCAGTTTTTCTCGACCGCAAAAATAATCTGCGATCATTCAGGATTATGTGCATCGTCACTGTGCTTTCAGATATCGTAGATCTGGTGGCTACCTATGTGTCATTTACGATAAATCCTGCACTGCCGCAGGCTCATTTTGTTGTGATTCTGCTGAACACCTTAAACTACTGTGGATTCGGCTGTATAGCGTTTACACTTTTTAAATACCTGAGAAGCTACATGAGGCCTACAGCGGGGCTCCACCGGGCAAATGAGGCTATGAATGGTATCTTTGTCCTTTACCTGGTGCTTCATGCTGTAAACCTGTTTCATCCATATATCATTGATTTCGATTTTCATAAAAAACAGTTCATCAGAACACCATTCTCCTTTATCATAGGCTATGGCATTCCTCTGCTGCTTGTGACCCTTACGCTTATCATGATGGTCCTTCACAACAGGGAATATACAAAAAGACAGCAGACGACACTTACTGTAAGCTATCTGATAGTTTTAGCCGGGGTTCTGGTCCAGGCATTCGTTAATGCGAGGGTTCTTATCGCCCATGGAACAGGTGTGATCGCCGTGTTCATCGAGTATTTCGCCCTTGAGTCGCCTGATTACAGGAGGATGTCAGAGCTTCTGAAGGAAAGCCAGGAGGCCCAGCAGAAGATCCGTGAGGCGCAGAGAGCCAGGGATGACCTGTTTGCTGGCATGACACACGAGATCAGGACACCGCTTAATGCAGTTATTGGAATAGACCAGCTGGTAATGATGGAGGACAGTGACGAGGTGGTTCAGGTCCTTGCTGGAAAAATAAAAAAAGAGGGCGAGACAGTTCTTTCCGTTGTAAACAGGATCTTAAATCAGGCAGTGGAGGCAGCAGGCAGTAAAAAGAACGGAGATTTTACATCAGTTCCTGATTTAAGAGGTAAAAGCGTTTTAAGCGTTGATGATACACCGATAAACTTAAAAATCATAGAGGGACTTTTAGGACTCTCCAATGCCACTTTGGTATCCGTAGGCAGTGGTCAGGAAGCCCTGCAGAAATTAATGGAACAGCATTTTGACATAGTACTTATCGATCATCAGATGCCTGGAATGGACGGAATGACTCTTATGAAAAAAATAAAAGAGTCAGACCTCAGGGGCGATTCAATCGTAATCATGATAACAGGTAATGACGGGGAAGAGTACCGGAAAATGTATAAGGAAGCAGGTTTTGATGGCTATGTGACAAAGCCTGTCAGAAAAGAGGATCTGTATTCAGTCATCAATTCCCTTCTGAATGGAAAGGAGAGTGCCTGATGTTTGATGTACCGGTAAATATTTTTTATAATCTCGATTCAGTTGTCTTTGATATAATACTTCAGTTTTTCCTGGTCAGACAGTACGGAAATACTACACCTCACAGCATGGCATTCAGAAAATGGCTGCTTACTACAATGGTGGCTTCAACGGCTGACGCTCTGCTGCGTACTATTATTACAGCTGAGTCAGTAAATGTATCTGTCAGGATTCTCTGTTTTGCAATTGATCTATTATTGGCAGAGACAGCGATGTTTATGATGATCAGGTATGCAGTTGTCTATTACAGGGGAAAGAAGACCGGCAGGACAAAGATACTGGTCGCCTGCGGAATAGCTGCAGCTGTAATTATTACCTGTCTTTTTATCTCAGGCAGGGGATTTTTTGCACTCTGTCTGACATCGTTTCTGCTATATATAATTTTCCTGGCTGTAGAGTCAAGAGATTACAGACAAATCAAGATTCTGATGGATAGAGTAGAAAACGAGAATAAGGAGGCAGAACTTGAGACTGAGACAAAGGAGAAGCTCTTTGCAGATGTCTCTGAAAAAATAAGCATTCCTCTTCATATGATCCGTGTTGATGCAATGCATATGGAGCAGGTATCCGGAAAGTCCCAGACGAAGGAATATGCCAGGCAGATTCTCTCTTCAAGTGAGATGTTGGGTTTCTTGATCAGCGATATTTTTGATATGGTCGATATCAATGGGAAAGAATTAGACCTTAATATCCGCCGTTTCCATCTTTCAGAGGTTGTAAATGATATCAGGAATATGATGTCCATAATGGCTGAGCAGAAGGGACTAGCTTTTGAAGTCGTTCGTGAGCCGGGAATACCTGACGTGTGGGAAGGCGATGATGACAGATTAAGACAGATTCTTATAAATCTTATCGCAAACGGAATCAAATATACCGAGAACGGTGGAGTGAAGGTCAATGCCTCAGAAGGCGATAAGGGGGAACTGGTCTTTACAGTTTCTGATACCGGAATAGGGATTAAAAAAGAAGACCTGCCGTACCTCTTTAATAAGTACAGCAGGTTTGACAGCAAAAGAAATGTTCATATACAGGGAACAGGCTTAGGTCTCGCCATCGTATCTTCACTTGTTAAAAAAATGAACGGAAGAGTAGATGTGGACTCAGTCTATGGAAGCGGTACGAAATTTACAGTTACCCTGCCTCTTTCAAAGGGTGGAAGAAT
This sequence comes from uncultured Lachnospiraceae bacterium, assembly GCA_900316165.1. Taxonomy (GTDB): domain Bacteria; phylum Bacillota; class Clostridia; order Lachnospirales; family Lachnospiraceae; genus Weimeria. The sequence continues at coordinate 10,855 of ONBW01000038.1, forward strand.
ATCCGTCAGGAGAGGCTCATTCCTTGATACTACTGAGGGACTTTCCTACTTCGGTGAGAATATCACAGATTACAGGACTGCATTAAATATCTTCTTAGACCATGCTCCTCAGATAGAACAGGAGCTTAAAGGCCTCTACGGTCAGCCTTCGACTGATGTGTACAATGTCTGCCACCCGCTCGCGTATTTTGCGTTAAATATCGGAGCGATGGAGCTTGCGGACCGCGCCTTTAAGAGTCAGCGCGGTGACAATCCGTCGCAGACCATGGATGAGGTGATCCCTGTATTCAACGAGACTGTCTACCGGATACGTGAGTATGTAGCCGGCAGCAAGTACGTATAATCAGCCGCAGATAGAGAGAATAGCCTCTGCGAAAACCTCTACAGCAGTCTTAAGATTGTCAATGTCTATAAACTCATCGGCGCCATGCATGTGTGTGTCTATGCCCGGAAGGACAGCACCAAATGCGACGCCGTTTTTTACGTCATGGACATAGGTTCCGCCGCCGATACCGACAGCCTTACCATCAAGTCCAGTAACATCCTCGTAGGCACTAAGCAGCTTCTTTACGAACTCTGAATCAGACGGTACATAGTGTGGCGGAACGATTCCAGGGCTTGAAAAAATAAACCCTGCGTCAGTGCACTTCTTCTCTGCGACCTTAAGGCAGTTTTCGTCAGTTGCATTAAGAGGACTTCTCGAATCGAATGAGAACTCCATTCCGTCTTTATCTACAGAGAACAGATCAAGAGTAGCTGAGAGTGAGAGCCCCTCTTTATCTGTCATAGAGATTCCAAGTCCTGAACCGTCATAGACGCCATAAGGGAACAATTCCATAACCTTCTTAAGGAGCTTGTTTCTCTTATTATCTGATACAGGAAGGAGCTTTAAGAGTGAGATACCAGCCAGACCTGCATTTACACCGGTCTCTGGAGTAGAGGCGTGAGCGCTCTCTCCGATGATCAGTACATGTGTATCATCTGAGATCTCGTAGTCTATAGGGATTACTTTTTTAATTTCTTCACAGGCTGATCTGAGCATCTCTTTATAAGTGCCGGAGAACTCGATTCTGCAGCGGTTTGGTACAGCATTTAATGCGACACCGGCTTCAAGTGATACGAGCTCAATGCCATCTCCTGTTACAGGAGCAGAGGCCTTAAATGTCCCGCGGAACTGTCCTTTCTCGATATTGATCAGAGGGAACTCTGCGTCAGGTGAAAAAGTATAGTCGGCTTCCGGCTCCCTGGCATAGTACTTTGTGATATCGATAGAACCTGTTTCCTCATCGCTTCCAAGGATAAGACGGACGTTTTTCTTAAGAGGGATTCCTGATTCCTTGATGGCACGCATAGCATAGAGAGCACAGAGAACTGGTCCCTTGTCGTCGCTTACTCCTCTGCCGTAGAGCCTGCCGTCCTTTTCAATGACTGTAAACGGTTCTGTTACAGTCCAGCCCTCACCTGCTGGTACGACATCTGTGTGACCGAGCATATCGAGGTGCTTTGGAAGAGCAGTGTCGAAGTCGGCTGCTACACAGTAGTTATCGTAGTTTGTGGTAGGAAAGCCGTATTTTTCACAGATCTGACCTGCCCTTAAGAGAGCGTCTTTGCAGACCGCGCCGAATGGAGCGCCATCCTCTGCGTCTCCAAGCACAGATGGAATAGAGCAGAGCTCCTTGATATCATCTATTAATTCCTCTATATGATCCTCTGTAAATTTCTTGATCTTTTCATTCATTGTGTATACCTCCTGAATAACGACATTATACAGATTTTACACGAATTTATCAAATAAATATTGATAAAAAAATCAGAAAAATTTATAATAGATTTTGTAGTTGTTTTTTTAGAATACCGAAAGGATTCATTATGGTGAAAACGAAGAAGAAAAAACAAGGGAAAGTAGTTCAGAAAATTGTTTATATCGCAATAGTGGCAATACTTATTGTTGCAGCTATACTTGCCACAGTTTCTGCGATTAATCAGACCAATTCATTTTACAGGGAGGTTAAGAGTGGACTGGCATCATCGGCTTATCTGATGGAAAATTATCTGGGCGATGAGTACGATGGAGACTGGTCATTAGGTGAGGATGGTTCTCTTAAAAAGGGCACACAGGATGTCAAGGACGAGTATATGTCCATCCTTCAGGAAGCCAAGCAGAAGACCAGCTATGACTATTCGGTTATTATCGGAAAACAGACAGCTGTCTCCACCCTTAGAAGTGCTGCAGACAAGAGTGATGGTTCTGCAAGTACTATCTCAGACAAGGTTGTAGCTGAGGTTTCCAAAGACGGATATTCTTTTGAGAAAAAACTCAGGATTGAGGGCGCAGATTACTGTGCTTACTATCTGCCGATGAATGATGATTCGGGAAATATCGTAGGATATATTTTTGCAGGAATGAGATCATCAAAGGCTAGTCAGGAAATCCGCTCATCTGTAGTAACCATGTCTGTTATTTCTCTGTTGATTGCAGTTTTGATTTCTATAGTCGGAATATTCATTTCTAGAAAAGTTTCCGCTCACATGAACGATATTTCACTCACTATCGAGAAGCTCTCTGAGGGTGATCTGAATGTTGAGTTTAATTCAGAGCTTGAAAAGAGAAATGATGAAATCGGTGCTATGGCAAGGAATATGCACCAGCTGAAGGAAAAACTTACTGATGTCATAAGAAATACAAAGAGGATGACCGGAGAGCTCAGCGATTCGAGTGCAAACCTTTCGAGCTCATCAGATCAGGCAGCTGCAGCTTCAGGTCAGGTTTCGTCAGCTGTTGACGATATTGCAAAGGGCGCAACTGATCAGGCTGACTCAGTTCAGAACGCTGCTAACGATACTACGAATATGGAAGCTGATATCGACCAGATTTCTGAGAACGTCGAAAACCTGAAGTCCTACGCTCAGGAGATGAAGGACAGCTGTGACAAGACAGTTGATGCGATAAGACTTCTTGCAGGTCAGTCACAGGAGGTTATGGATTCTGTCTCTGAAATCGGTGATACTATAAACTCTACAAATGATTCGGCTCAGGATATCTCGAAATTCTCCGGTGCTATCACTGATATCGCAAATCAGACCAACCTGCTTTCGCTCAATGCTTCTATCGAGGCAGCAAGAGCCGGTGAGGCAGGAAGAGGCTTCGCAGTAGTTGCTGATCAGATCAGGAACTTAGCTGACCAGAGTAAGAATTCGGCCGATGAGATTTCTGCTATCGTTGGTAAGCTTCTTGAAAACTCACAGTCATCGGTAGCTACTATGGGCAAGCTTACAGAGAGCTTTAATGTTCAGGAAGAAAAGCTCAACGCGACAAGAGATGAGCTGAGAACCATGAGAGATAAGGTCAACAGTGTTGCCACTGCAGTAGATGGTATTGCAGGACGTATCGAAGGCCTTAACACCTCGAAGCAGTCTCTTACAGATATCATCTCAGATCTGTCTGCTATCTCACAGGAGAATGCGGCATCGACTGAGCAGACAAATGCTTCGATGGAGGAGCTGACCAGTACTTTTACTGTGATAAATAATGCAGCTGCCTCTCTCAAGAATCTTGCAGCTGATCTGAAGGAGACAGTTGATTTCTTCCATATCTGAATGGTTTGAAGTCTGAGTATTTTTCTTTAAAAAATAAAAGCGCGTGTCCTTATCAAATGGGCACGCGTTTTTTACGCTTGTTCTGAAATTTATGAATAGCAGACAGGTATATTATTTTTATGCTTTTATATAGATACAATATGTTATTTATAGAGAAAAGTGATATTATTTTATAAACAAATTTATCTATTCAGGTAAAGCGTAAACAGCGTTTTTTGTGAGGAAAAAGAAATGAGATTCAAAAAATCCATGGCTGCAGTTCTTGCAGCTGTAATGGCTATTTCAGTCTTTGTACCTGTCAGTGCATATGCTGATGAAATCACTGGTGACATCGTTTATGACGATGATTCCAGCTATAACGATGATTACGGCTACGATGATGGCTACAGTGATGACGATTATGTAGAGCCAACAATTGATTATTCAACTATTGAGCTTTCTCAGACGAATATCACTCTTCTAGGTGAGGAGGATTTCTGGGACTCTTCCTATTATGCCAGTGGTACCATCCAGCTTACTGGAGTTCCTGCCGGTGCTGATTTAAGCTTTTCTGATATCACAAATGTAACCAGCACCAATTCAAATATGACTGTCAATAGTCTGTATATCGAATATGATAATTCGATTTCGTTTTCTGTTTATGGACTTGGAACTACAACTGTCACCTTTACTCTCGGTACCAAGCAGCTGTCATTTACCGTAACGGTAAAAGAGCCTGCGAACCTTGGCTCTGGCTGCTATCTCCTCGCTAAGGGTCAGTCAAAGCAGCTGAAGCTCAAGGGCAGCACTTCCGGTGCCAAAGTCACTTATACAAGTCTTTCCCCTTCTGTTGCCTCTGTTAGTTCTTCTGGTAAGGTTAAGGCTAAGAAAATCGGTACGGCTGTAATTAAAGTCACTTTAGACTATGGAAATGGTACGGTTCTATATGTTGGTACTGCCATTAATGTGGCCAGCCTAAACAGGGCGGCTGTTTACAAATGGGCCAGAAGCTATGCTGCTAAGAGCACTTACAGTCAGCCAAAGAGAATGCTTAAGGGGTATTATGACTGTTCGTCTCTTGTCTGGAGGGCTTACAGGAGCAGGGGTATATATCTGGCGAACAAATATTATGCGCCTACCGCTGCTGACCTCGCAAAGTATCTGGTAAGCAAGGGTAAGAAGGTGGCATCTGCCTCTTATTCGAATTTCCAGGCTAAGAAGTTTGTGGTAGGAGACCTGCTGTTTGAGACAGGTGAGAAGAATGGCAGATACAAGGGTATCTACCATGTGGAGATGTTCGGCGGCTATTACTTCGAATCCTTTGATTCAAACGGCAAGCCGGTGCTCGGTATCAATTTCGCAAACCGCGGTGATGACAATGGCTTCTACGGTGTTGACAGCGCCAACTTCCTGTGCAGACCGTAATCGATGCATCTTATTGACAGCCGCGACAGTGCGCAGTGGCGCAAATTCCGTACCAAATGGAGAAACAAGCCAAATGGTACGGAAAGCCATCAGATCTGCATAAGAATTGTAAGTGCCTGCTTTCCGTGCCGTCTGTCTGGTGCGGGGAGCAGGCCTTTTTGTGTTAAATCGTCAAGTTTTTTTAAGAGTGTTTCGTGCTCTCCGGATGCGTCCATATATCTGATGAATTGCTTTAGCTGGATGCTCATAGATTCAGAGCATTTGAATTCTTCACATAGCTTCTCAATAAAACTGTTATCAAATTTCAGCACTTTAGGATTTCCGCAAAAGCCATTATTATTGTGTTCTTCAGTTTCGTCTGCAAGCTTTTCTATGTAATCGCAGACTGTGTCGGCGGAATTTTCCAGCATCTGTTTTGTCTTTGAAAAATCCGGTGTGCCACTGTCGGTTACTGTCTTTATGATTGTGATTCTGTCTGGGGTTACGGCATTTTTTAAGGCAGAAAAGATGCCGAAGGCTTCCATGTCGTAGATAGTAAGTACATCTGATATGCCACAGGTTGATATAGATGACAGGCTCCTTCTTTCCGTATCAGATATAGATATTTTTGCAGATTCGGCAGCTGATAGACTCATTGTTGCTGTATCAGATATAGATATTTCTGCAGATTCACCAGTTGATATACTTTCGGGTGAGTTTGAAATCAATATCGGTTTATCAACAGTATGAAGACTTACATGTGGGAAGCTGTGGTCGGCGATATCTGGGAAGCATTCTTTGCTGCTCGATTCGTCTATTATCTGTGCGGCGAAGAAGGTTTTGCCGATCTGCATGTCTTTGCCGGCGGCTGTTCCGTAATTGATGTAATGAGAGTCTGTGCCGTATCGGCCAAGGCAGAAGCCAGCCGCGGAGGCAGCGTTTATTTTTCCAAGACCGGTGATTATCAGACGGATGCGTTCATTCTCGTATGTCTCGAAAATCGGTGAAGACGTATGCTTTAAAGAAAGCCGCTCGATTATCGGAGCGGCTTCCTGTTTCATCGCGATGAATACCGTGATCATGAGTTTACTTCTTCCTTTACCTGGTCGTATATGAGCTTCATCAGTCTCTCTCTGGCCTCTGTTGCCGCCCAGCCGATATGAGGTGTTATGAGCAGCTTTTCCTGATGCCTGACGCCAAAGAACGGGCTGTCCTTTGCCATTGGCTCAACTGAGAGTGTGTCGAGGGCGGCACCGCCAATCTCATCGTTGTCGAGGGCATCGGCCAAGTCCTGTTCTTTGATGATCGGGCCGCGGGCGACATTTACGAGGATGGAATCCTTCTTCATAAGGGAGAAAGCCCTGCTGTCGAAGAGTCCCTCTGTCTTTTCGTTAAGTGGTGAGTGGATTGAGATTATGTCTGAGGTCTTTAAGAATTCTTCCCAGTCGAGGCGCGGGTACTTCTCCGGGCGGTTTACTCCTGAGGTGGAGTAGTAGACGACCTTACAGCCTAAGGCCGTGGCTATCTCTGCTGTCCTGTGTCCGATGGCTCCAAGTCCTACGATTCCCCACTGCGCGCCGATAAGCTCATGGAAGGTCTTTGCGAAATGCGTAAAGAGCTTGTCTCCTGCGTATCTGCCGGACTTCGTGTACTCGTCGTAGTATGGCAGGTGCTCATACATGTATAGCGCTATCGCTATCGTATGCTGTGCTACCGAGTCGGTCGAATAGCCTGCGACGTTGTGCCAGTGGATGCCTCGGCCCTCGAGGTACGGGATGTCGATATTGTCGACTCCTGTAGCTGTGACGCAGACAGCTTTCAAATGCGTTGCGCCTGAGACCGTATTTTCATTTACAAGTGTCTTGTTTACGATAAGGATGTCGGCATCCTTTGCACGCTCCTGCACTTCTTCCGGGTAGGTGAAGTCGTATTCGGTGACATCTCCAAGCTTATTAAATGCGCTTAGGTCCAGATCATCACCGAGGGATTTTCTGTCTAGAAATACTATGTTCATATCAATGCCTTTCTGTATGAGCATAGTTTATCACAAATGAGGGGGATTTGCATTATTGATGATAATGGAGTATAATTATTTTTGTAAGGAAAGTAAGGAATGCATTACTGACAAAGGAGGCCTTTTTTATGGAATTAGCAAAAGTTACATCAAAAGGTCAGGTTACAATTCCTATTGATATCCGTAAAAAGCTGGGGATCAAGAATGGAGATAAGGTTTTGTTTATAGAGGAATCAGGACGGGTATATATGATGAATTCGTCTATGGATGCCTTACGTGAAGCTCAAAAGGCTTTTGCTGGAGAAGCGGATCGGCTAGGCCTCAAAGATGATGATGATGTAATGGCTATGATTAAAGAGCTGAGAGAAGAAAGTAAGGTGAAGTAGATGAGGGTTATGCTCGATACCAATGTGCTGATATCAGCATTGCTTTTTCCCGGTTCAAAAATAAATGCTATGATGAATTGCATATTTACACAGCACCAGCTTGTATTATCATCTTATGTGGTGGATGAACTAAAACGTGTTGTAAAAAGAAAATTTCCTCAAAAAGAAAACGCTATTAATAAGTTGCTCATGTTGATGAGCTTTGAGTATGTTTATACTCCAAATGACATAGAGGGTGGCCTTTTTGATATCAGAGATGAAAAAGATTATCCTGTACTATATACTGCCATCATAGAGGATGTTGATGTGCTTATTACTGGCGATAAAGATTTTTCTGATATAGATATAGAAAGACCTGAAATCATGACACCAACAGATTTTATAGAAAAATATCTTTAGACTACAAAAACAGCGGATGGTTTCCCATCCGCTGCTACTTAGGCATATACGTCAATCTGTGATCCTACAGCAGGATTAACCGACGTCTCGAGATCGTGAGCCGTAGGGATTGAATCAATCATTGCTACCTCACTGGCAGCCATATCCTGCGAATTATCCAGAGTATTTGACAGCACAGCCGTTCCGACCTGACTCAGAAGCTTGTTCTGTGAAAGGCCCATTGATAATGAAGCAATATCCATTACTGTCACCTCGCTTCGATTTATTTAGTCCTATGATACCACGTGATGTATTCTTCTGCAAGCCCTTTATAGACAACAGAAATCAAAAATCAGACCTTCAGTTACTATTCACAGAAGAACTGAATGCATCACAAGTAAAGCGGAGGATCTTTCCTTCGCTTTACTTGCTGTTATTCCGTTTTTGTTCTCATTGTTG
>ONBW01000024.1 GCA_900316165.1 uncultured Lachnospiraceae bacterium
TACAATCCGGCAGTATCACATTCAGAGCAGATTAGAGTTTTAAATAATCTGCTTTTTTGTTTGCTCTGAATATGATACATGCCTAGATTATTATATCATGAATATCTAAAGTATACAAGAAAAAGTGGCGGAAAGTGCAGGTTCTTCTGCACTTTCCGCCACTTTATTCGTATTAAAATTTTTAAAAATGAATGTGTCAGTTCTTCATCAGTTCAAAGTAAACAGTTCTTAGTATCAAAGTGTCTTTATAAATCTCATAAATGCCTCATGTCCCTCCGGTGTGAGCTTGAAGACTCCGGCATCCTCTAAGACCTGTCTGAATACCTGTCCGACTTCCTCGCGGAGGATTCCCTCAACATTCTCTTTAGTGAAGCCCTGTGGGTACTTAGGCCTTATCTCGTCAACCCAGTCTGCATGCTTTTCAAGCTCCGGATTTGATCTGATGTCGGCGCCAGAGACGAGTGCATCTGCGAGATCCTCGAAAATCTCCTTCTTAAGACGTGAAGGAAGAACCGCGAGACCCATAACCTCGATAAGTCCTATGTTCTCCTTTTTGATGTGATGGAGATTCTCGTGCGGATGGAAAACTCCGAGTGGATGCTCCTTCGTCGTAATGTTATTTCTCAGAGCGAGGTCGAGCTCGTAGATGTCTCCGTGCTTTCTTGCGATAGGGGTTATCGTGTTGTGCGGCTCACCGTCTGTTTCTGCAAAAATAAACGCGCTCTCGTCTGTATAACCTCTCCAGGCTTTAAGGATATGGTCAGCTAAGTCAATGACTCTTTCCCTGTCCTTACCCTGAAGTCTGATAACTGAAAGCGGCCATTTGATGATTCCGCTGGTCACATCCTCGTATCCAGGGATCGTGAATTTATCTGTGAAATCAGCCTTCTCCATAGCGAAGGTATAGTGTCCGCCCTGGAAATGGTCGTGTGTCAGGATAGAACCTCCAACGATTGGAAGGTCTGCGTTTGAACCAAGGAAATAATGAGGGAACTGTCCGATAAAGTCAAAGAGCTTAGTAAAGGCAGCTCTGTCTATTTTCATCGGGGTATGCTCTCCGTTAAATACGATGCAATGCTCATTGAAATAGACATACGGAGAATACTGGAAGCCCCATCTCGTTCCATTTACAGTGATAGGAATAATTCTGTGGTTCTCTCTTGCCGGATGGTTAAGTCTTCCGGCATAGCCCTCGTTCTCGATGCAGAGCTGGCACTTAGGATATGATGACTGCTTTGCATTTCTTGCGGCCGCGATAGCCTTCGGGTCCTTTTCAGGCTTTGAAAGATTAATAGTGATGTCGAGGTCGCCATAAGGGGTTGATGTCTTCCATCTGAGATCCTTCTTTACCCTGTAAGTCCTGATGTAATTGGTCTTCTGTGAAAAATCATAGAACCAGTCAGTTGCTGTCTCTGGAGACTCCTTGTACTTCTCCCAGAAAACTCTCTGAACCTCTGCTGGTCTCGGGGTAAGACAGTTCATAAGTGCAGTGTCAAAGAGGTCCTTCTCTGTAATCGAATCCTCGATAAGTCCTCTCTTTACCGCCTCGTCTAAAAGTCCGTTAAGAATTTCCTCGAGTGGCTCTTCAGTGGTCTCAACCGAATCATCATAGCTGTCCTCGTGCATCTCGCGAAACAGCAGATTCGTAGTATATATGCGTTCGCACTCCGGTGTGAGTCCCGAATTTATACCATAATTAACCAGTTCCTTTATGTACCCAGAAAGCATCTCTAAAGCACCTCCATATTTTAATTCGACAGAAAGACTCCATTCACTGATCTATCAGCTTGAAAAAATAAAATCTCACAGTCGAAAAAATCAGTATCTGAAGTTCCCTTCAACTGTTATCATTCTATCGCGGCAGAAAAAAGACTTCAACGTTCTGGTTGCCGTATAATAGTAAAATATTGTGGAATGCTTTACTTCGCACCCTCACGCAACTGCCTTGCGCTCTCCCGTACCGCGTCCGTTATGACATCGCCGCCGAGCATTCTCGCAAGCTCGTCTATGATCTCATCCTCTGAAAGCGGTCTGATGCTTGAAACAGTGGAGTCGGAGGTAGCGGACTTTTCTATCAGGAAATGCCTGTCTGAAAGTGCTGCGATCTGCGGCAGGTGAGTTATGAGAATAACCTGTCTTCCAACAGAGACCTTCTTCAATTCTCTGGCCACTGCTGAGGCAGTTCGTCCACTGATACCGGTATCTATCTCATCGAAGATCATGGTCTTGATATCGTCAGCTGAGGCAAGAACAGTTTTTAGAGCGAGCATAATTCGGCTCATCTCACCGCCTGATGCCACCTGTGACAGAGGCTTCATCGGCTCACCAGGGTTGGTAGATATCATGAACTGGCCTTCATTAAATCCAGAAAACGAATAGGATGTTCTTGTGAGCTCCACCTCAAAATCCGCTTTCAAAAAGTTCAGGTTTTTTAACGATTCTTTTACTTTTTCAGAAAGAGCTTCAGCGCCTTTTTTTCTGATATCCTCGGCCTTTTCGCAAAGTTTGTTCAAAGTTTTTGAAATATCTTCGAGCTTCTTTTTAAGGCCTGCCACATAATTCTCATGATCATTTAGCTGCTCTAATTTCTCGTCAGCCTCTTCCTTTGACTTGTAGATATCCTCAATCGTACGGCCATATTTCTGCTTCAGATCGTTTATCAGGTCAAGCCTTCTGGTAACCTGGTCAAACTCCGCCGGGTCGAAGGTCAGATTCTCAGCAGTCGATACCAGCTCATGTGAAAAGCTCTCGAGGATATCATATGCATCCGAAAGTGTCTTCCCTAAGTCCTCTACCGACTCATCATAGTCAGCAATCGAAGCGAGGCTTCTCTGTGATTCACCAATCCGTGAGAGCACATCTTCGCCTTCAAAAAGCAGGTTCTGCACCTCTGAAAGATTCTTTGCGACCTTCTCGGAACCGGCCATTTTTTTATAGGTGGCCTCAAGATCTTCGTCCTCGCCCGGCTTTAAATCAGCCTCCTCAATCTCCTCTGAGACATGGCTGTAATATGAGATGTCGCGCTTCTGCTGAGCTTCATCGATATCAGCCTCCTCGATACTTTTCTTAATCGAGACATATTCTTTATAGACCGGTGCCAGCTCCTCGAGCACAGGGTCAAGGTCCTTTTTTACAAACTCATCCAAAAGACGAAGATGCTTCTTCGGATCAGAGAGCGACTGGTGCTCATTCTGACCATAGATATCGAGAAGCAGATCTCCTGCCTTTTTAAGGCGTGCAGCAGGAACTGTCTCTCCATTCAGCCTTGCCTGGCTCTTGCCCTCTTTTATTTTTCTTGAAAAAATAAGCTGCCCGTCCTCCGGTTCAAAATCAGCCTCTCTGAGCCTCTTCTCCTCAGTTTCATCCAGCGAAAAAATGGCCTCGACATAGGCATCACGCCCTGTATCGCGGACCATTCCCTTATCAATCTTTCCACCCAGCGCGAGGCTTAAAGCGCCAAGAATAATGGACTTTCCGGCACCGGTCTCACCTGTGAGCACGTTAAGTCCCTCTGTGAATTCTATCTCCTCTTTTTCTATCAGAGCGAGATTTTCTACTCTTAAGCTGTAAAGCATAAATACCCCCTGTTCAAAAAATCAAATACGTCGTACATTCTCGTGACTTTTTTATTATTAACCAACGACTCCGATTTTTATAGACCGCTATGTGCCTGCTGCCAGCTCACTCGCGCTCTATGATATTTCTGAGCTTTCCCATCAGATTTACGACATCGTCGAGGCTTCGCACAGCGCACATAATCGTGTCATCACCTGCTATAGTGCCGACGATCTCGTTAAAATGCATCGAGTCAAGAGCTGCAGCAACTGCCATCGCCATGCCCGAAACTGTCTTTATCACAAGGATATTTACGGCGTTGTCCATCGAGATAAATCCATCTCGGAAGACGCGCTCGTACTTCTCCTTCACATCCTCGTCGCTCTCGCGAAGCGCCACATAGTGCAGCTTTCCGTGAGTCTCAATCTTCGTAAGCTTCATCTCACGGATATCACGGGAAACAGTCGCCTGGGTCACATCAAACCCGACTGCACGAAGTTTCTGCATCAGTTCTTCCTGAGTCCCGATCTCGTATCTGACGATAAGTTCTAGAATTTTCTGCTGTCTTTTATTTTTCAAAGAAATCCTCCCTCGCAAAGCCTGCTGCAATAATTCTCAGTCTGCCTGAAGCTTCTCACGGATACGGTCCAGGAAATTAATCTGCGCCAGCTTTATGAAACGGACTGTCTCACTCGAGCGCACAATTTCGACGCTGTCTCCGTCATTTAGACCAATTGAAATACTTCCATCAAACGCCACAGCTGAATTGAGCTCTTCCTGATTTCTCTTCGTAACTGTCGCGCGGATCTTAGCCGAGGCGTCAAGCACTATGCTTCGCTGTCCGACCAGATGAGCATTAAGAGGCGACATCAGGATAAGATTTGTCTTCGGCTCGACGATAGGACCTCCGGCCGAAAGATTATAGGCTGTAGAACCTGTTGGCGTCGCAAATATAACGCCATCTCCATTAAATGACGAAAGTCTTTCACCGTTTACATCGATGTTTAAGTGCACGACCTGAAGGCCACTTCTTGATGTAAGCACGATATCATTCAGGGCATGCTTGAATTCACTTTTCGGAGTTCCATCAGCTGATATAACTCTGCCCGAGAGCAGCATCCGCTCCTCAACCTCGTAGTCATTATCAAAGAGTCTCAAAAGAGCGTCCTTATAATTAGAATCGTCGAGATCACAGAGGTAGCCTATGTGGCCTTTGTTAAGCCCAAGGATAGGAACCTTCGCGCTGATAGTCCTCATAGCAGCTCTAATCATCGTGCCGTCGCCACCGATTGTAAGAATGCAGTCGGTATTTTCAGGTACCTTGAGTGCCTCTGATGACGCTTTTCTAAGCAGGGTCCCAGTGCACGCATCGCCGCCATTTTCTCTGATGAACTCAGTTACAGTGGAAATGAAATTCCTGGTGCTCTCTGAATCTTCCTTTGTAAGAATAAAAAAATTCTTCATCGCTTGTCAAGTGCCTCATGCGCTTCTGCCACAACGGCTGCTATGTCTATTGGCTCCGACTCTCCCGCGTTTTTAACTATATACATCAGATATTCGATGTTTCCGTTCGGTCCTTTTATAGGTGAAAAAGTAAGGCCCTTCACTGTAAATCCGAGTGCCTGCGTAAATTCAAATACCTCAGCAATGACTTCTCTATGGATCTTTGGATTCCTGACCACGCCGCGCTTTCCGACATTGTCCCTGCCCGCCTCAAACTGTGGCTTTATAAGACAGATCATCGAACCGTTTTCTTTTAGTATTGGAAAAACAGCCGGAAGGATTTTAGACAATGAGATAAACGAAACGTCGCACGATGCGAAGTCCAAGGACTCTCCGATATCCTCTGGCTTTAGGTATCTGACATTTGTCTTTTCCATAAGGACTACGCGCGGATCCTGCCGCAGGCTCCAGTCGAACTGACCGTATCCCACATCTACACTGAAGACCTTAGATGCACCGTTTTGGAGCATACAGTCAGTAAAGCCTCCGGTCGAAGCTCCTATATCCATACATACTGCTTCACTTAGATCTACTGGGAAAGTCTTTAAGGCTTTCTCGAGCTTCAGACCTCCTCGGCTTACATATGCCAGCTTCTTACCATGGAGCTCGATGTGACTGTTTTCATCGAAGTTGGTACCGGGCTTGTCCTCGCGTTGATTTTCGACGAAGACCTTTCCCTCCATGATATAGGCCTTTGCCTTTTCTCTCGAGGGAGCCAGGCCCTTTTCTACAAGGAGGACGTCAAGCCTTTTTTTCATCTGAATCCTCCTTTATTCCAAGTGCCTCTTCAACCCGCTTTGCGATAGAATCGGCATCCAAACCCTCGTCACAGCAGAGCTCGTCTACACTGCCTTGAGGTACAAACTCGTTAGGTATAGATATATTGATAAAATCACCGTCAAATCCAGCGTCTGCAAGAATTGAAAGTACGTGCTCACCGAAGCCTCCGGAGCGTACATTTTCCTCTAAGGAGACTATGACATCATAATCCTTCGCTGCATTAGTTAAATATTCTTTATCTATTGGAGAGGCAAATCTGGCATTAACAACGCTCGCAGATATATCAATTTTTTTAAGTATCGAAGCGGCATCCTCTGCCCTCTTCACCATACTTCCGATTGCAAAAAGCAGTACCCTTGCACCCTTTGGCTCACTTAAAATCTCGCATTTTCCTAGCTCAATCGGACTTCTGTGATCAGACTCCATAATGCAGGCCTCGCCTCTCGGATACCTGATAGCCACAGGAGAATCTATTCTTTCTATCGCGAAGTCGAGCATATCTGAAAGCTCTTTGGCATCCTTTGGTGCCATGACTGTCATTCCCGGGATCATAGACAGGTATGACAGATCAAAAATACCCTGGTGAGTGATACCGTCTCTTCCGACTATTCCAGCCCTATCGACTGCAAATACTACATGACTTCCCTCTATTGCCACATCGTGGATCAGCTCGTCAAAGCCTCTCTGCAGGAACGACGAATAAACCGAAAACACCGGGATCATTCCGCCCTCTGCGAGGGCTGATGAGAAGGTGACAGCGTGAGCCTCGGCAATTCCCACATCAAAAAATCTCTCAGGAAACAGCCTCTTGAATTCAGCAAGGCCGCAGCCAAGTGCCATCGCAGCTGTGATAGCAGCGACACGGTCATTTTTCATAGCGTTACGGACAAGAGCATTCGAGAATACCTCAGTATAGGTCGGGTACTCATTCTGCGCTTTCTGCTTTCCTGTCTTTATATCAAACGGACCTACTCCGTGGAAGTGTGCCGGATGTGTCTCAGCCGGACGATAGCCCTTGCCTTTCTTGGTAAGTACATGGATGATAACAGGTCCCTGGTACTTTAATGCTCTTCCGATGATCCGGGTCATGGCTTCTATATCATGGCCATCGACTGGGCCTAAGTACATGATGCCCAGATTCTCAAAAAGCATTCCAGGAACGATGAGCTGCTTGATTCCATTCTTCGCATGGCGGAGAAAATGAATCATCGCGTCGCCGCCCGGAACCTTGTGCAGGTAATCCTCCATTCCTGATTTGAGGCCGGTGTACTGTTCGCTGGTGCGCAGCTTTGCTAAATGCTCACTCATTCCACCAACATTTGGTGAAATCGACATCTGGTTATCGTTCAGGATAATAGTTAAATTTGATTTAAGTGTTGAAGCGTTGTTAAGGCCCTCATAGGCGAGGCCGCCAGTCATGGCTCCATCACCTATTACAGCCACGATATTCTCACTCTGACCTGTCAGCTCTCTTGCTTTTGCAAAGCCAAGAGCCACCGAAATAGAGGTCGAGCTGTGTCCGGAGATAAACGCGTCACAGTCACTCTCCTTAGGATTCGAAAAGCCGGTGATACCGTCCTTCTGCCTGAGAGTTGAAAACTGTCCTTTCCTTCCGGTAAGGATTTTATGGGCATACGACTGGTGTCCGACGTCCCAGATAAGCTTATCCTTTGGAAAATCCAGGACACGGTGGAGAGCAATAGTCAGCTCTATATCGCCAAGGTTACTGGCTAAGTGCCCACCTGTCTCCGAGACATTTTTTACTATGAACTGTCTTAACTCCCGCGCCAAAAGCGGAAGCTCGTCTGGGGACAGTTTTTTTATGTCATCTGGTTCGTTTATTATTTCTAAAACCATCAATTATTTCTCTCTGTAAGTGAGCCAAAAAGCTCAATAACAAACTCTCTCTCCTCTTCATTCTTCACTCCGGAAAGCTGCTTTATATATCCACAGGCTTCGTCAGTAAGACCTTTTACAGTCTTCTCGCTCTCCTCAATCCCGTGGATAGAGGCATAGGTGCTCTTTTGGTTTTTCTCATCCTGGCCTACTGACTTTCCAAGAGTCTTTTCGTCCCCCGTGATGTCGAGAATGTCGTCTCTTATCTGGAAAGCCTTTCCAAGAGCTGAACCAGCCTTTCTGATAAGCTCTATGTCAGCCTCGTCTGCTCCTCCAAGAGAAGCTCCAGCCATCATAGCAGCCTCAAGCAGTGCAGATGTCTTATTCTCGTAGATGTATTCGAGCTCATCCTCTGTTACGTCACGCTTATCCTTATCGCTTTCGACATCGAGACTCTGCCCGCCTACCATTCCATTTATTCCAGCTTTTTCAGCAATGATCTGAAAAGCCTTTGCGGCGCGGATTCCCTTGATCTGGTCGAGTGCCACCTGTTTTAAAACCTGATGAGAAATGATAGTAAAGGCCTCGCTTAAAAGTCCGTCTCCCGCCAGGATTCCCATAGCCTCACCGAAAGCCGCATGTGTCGTTGGATTTCCGCGGCGAAGCATATCGTTATCCATTGCCGGCAGGTCGTCGTGTACAAGTGAGTAGGTATGGATAAACTCCATGGCTGCCATAAACGGAGCAGCGTCAGCTTCTGTGGCACCATACATTCTTGCAAATGACAGGAGAAGTATAGGACGAAGTCTCTTTCCGCCTACTTTTACGCTGTAATTCATAGCCTTGAGAAGAGTCTTGTCATAACCGCTCTCCTCAGGCAGAAATGAAAGGACTATTCTGTCCGCTTCCTCTTTTTTATTAGAAAGGTAAGCCATCTGAACCTCCTGCCCCATTGCTTGACGAACCGTCAGACGGCGTCTCCTCGAAATTGCTGACAGAGCCGTCAGCCTCGAGCTTTTCTACTTTTCTCTGAACATCCTCTATTCGCTTAGTCGCCGATTTTATAAGCTTCATCCCCTGCTCATAGAGGCCGAAAGAATCCTCTAATGAAACGTCTGGGGACTCCATCTGTGCCGCTATCTGATCAAGCTTTGCTAATGATTCTTTTATCGTCAATTCTTTTTTCTCAGCCATTTTTCTCCACCTTCCTGGCCTGGGCCTCTATGGTACCGTCCTTCAGTCTCACTGAAAAAATATCGTCTTTTTTAATCTGCGTAACACTCGTAATTCTTCCGCTATCGCTGCTTACATAGGCGAAGCCTGCTGCAATTTTCTTAACAGGGTTTGAAAGCTCAAGTCTCTGCGCAGAAAGTGCCAGGACATGCTTTGTGTCAGAGAGTTTTTTGGACATGTCACCTGAGATTCTTGGCTGTACAAATGATATCCTGTGCTTTGTCTCTGAAAGCTTTCCCGCCATTTCGCCTGAGAGCTTTGGAGCTATAAGAGCAAGTCTTCTCTGGTCAGCGTTTATTTTTACATCAAAGGCATTCTTCATAACCTGTGCATACCGGCTTAGTGCATTCGAAGCTTCCATACTACTTGAATTGAATGACTCATGCATCCTCTCGGAGAGCTTCATGATATCCATCATCGCGCGGTTTGCTCTCTCCTTCGGAGAAGAGATGATAATCCTCTTTTGAAGTGAGAGAAGCCTGTTCCTAGCAGATAAAACTCTACCGTTTAAAGCATTGCTTAGCTGCTGCTGTTTTTTCCTGATATCGGATAAAAACTCGTCGTATGAGAAAACTGCGAGCTCTGCTGCAGCCGACGGTGTCGGCGCACGCAGGTCCGCCACATAATCGGCGATCGTAGTATCTGTCTCGTGTCCAACAGCTGAAATCACAGGCGTATTACATGAAAAAATGGCTCTTGCCACTGTCTCTGTGTTAAAAGCCATCAGATCCTCTAATGAACCTCCGCCCCTGCCACAGATGATCACGTCGCAGTTCATCCCATCGAGTCTATTAAGTGCTGCTGCCACTGAATCTGCCGCACTCTCACCCTGAACCGCAGCCGGTGCTAAAAGTATCTGCACATGGGGATTTCTCCTCTCAGATACCTGCATGATATCGTGAATTACAGCACCTGTCGGAGCAGTAACTACGCCGATCTTAAAGCAATACTTAGGGATTGGCTTCTTATAGGCGGTATCGAACATTCCCATCTCGCGGAGCTCTTTTTTTAGAGCCTCAACCTTCGCGGCAAGCTCTCCCTCACCCGCGGGCTCTATCTGCTCCGCATAGATCTGGTACATGCCTCCCTTCTCGTAGACGCCTATGCTTCCAGTGACAACGACCTTGTCTCCGGCCTTCATCTGAAACTTTAGTCCATTAGCTCTATAGGACCGAAACATTACAGCCTTGATGGCTGCCTTATCATCTTTTAGTGTAAAATAAATATGACCGCTTGAGTGATAGGTGAGGTTCGACACCTCACCAGTGACCGAGACTTTACGGAGCAGCATATCATCCTCTAAAAGTCCGGCCACATAATGGTTGATCACTGAAACGGTATATATACGTTTATTCATTTGGTTTTTCTTCAGCTGGTGCTTTCGCAGGCTCTTCGATACCTAAAGCCTTTATGATACGGCTTAAGACTCCGTTTACAAATGAGCCCGATTTCTCAGTGCCGTATTTCTTCGCCAGCTCTACAGCTTCGTTTATAGAAACCTTCGTCGGGATAGTATCGTCGTACTTGATCTCATAGACAGCGAGTCTTAGAATCGTAAGATCGACCTTTGCCATACGGCTGGTCTTCCATCCCGTGACATTCTCATTAATCACGGCATCAATATCTGTCAGGTGACCTCTAATGGCCTCGACCTTATCGTTAATAAGCTTCAGGTCAGCCTCGCCGATTCCATTACCCAGCTCAGGCTCTATGTATGGACGGATTTCCGCCTCCGGGTCAAGTGTCTCAAGCTCGTCGCTAGCCTTTACGACATCAGCGTAGCCCTCATCCGGATAAAACTGCGACATGAAAAGCCGCTTGAATGTCTCTTCTCTTCTTCTGGTCTGGTTCATGCCTGTTCACCTGTAGAATTGACCTCTACTGAGGCAATACGGATATCGACCTCTTTTACCTGAATACCGGTCATATTCGTCACGTTTGTCTTGACCTTCTCCTGGATCTCGTGGCAAACCTTCGGAACCTCGTAGCCATACTTAAGAACAACCGCAAGTCTTACTGTGATAGAGCCATCCTCTTCTCTGATGATGTGGATGCCCTTTGAAAGCTTGCTTGCTCCCGCATGGGAAATATTCTCTCTGGTAAGTCCGTTTCCAATATATGATATGCCTTCTACATCGCTTGCTGCAAGGCCTGCGATAGCTGCCATAACCTCGTCTGTGACAGTAACGCCTTCTTCTACTGTAAATGTATTCTCTGCCATTTTTGTCCTCCTTCATTTGATAGGATGGTTTTATTTAATTGATTATAACAAATACTCAACTTACTTTCCACTATTTTTATTTTTCTTTCGGTGCTTTTTGATGGCCTCCTCAAGTATTTCACGTGTCTTTTCGAACTCCTCCTCACTGATCTCTTTATTTGAAAAATCAGCTCTGTCTAAAACAGAAGCAACTTCCTTTTTAGAGGAATCATCTCTGTCAGAAAGCAGATATGAAACCTGCTGGCTGTAGTTTACTTTTTTACTATAATCCGGATCGTGTCGGCGCAGCCATCCCGTTTCGTGGTCAAACCACAATACAAGCTTTCCTGAATTGTCAGCAGCTGAAAATTCTTTTCTGTATTCCCGTTCATCTTTTATTTTTCGAAGAAGGATTATAACAAACGGGCTCAGGAACAGTAGAATAATAACTAAGAAAAATATACGAAGTCCGCCCGGGCCTGCTGAGAATCTTCCAATGCCCGCGTTATCGCTGTTGTCTGCTGTATCATTTGCCTGCTGCGAATCAGCGTTATCCGAGCTGCTGCTTCCGCCTGAAACCAGATCAAAGAACGAAGAAAGGATTCCGTTACTGTCGCCGGAATCTCTTGAGGCAGGAGTCACATCAGCTACTGTCCAGCCTTCCTTCTTACCATAGACTTCGACCCAGGCATGGGCGCTCGCATCCGGAACAGAGACCTTTATCACACCTGTATCTCCGAGCTCATTGTAGCCATTATAGTAATCCATGTAGTTAAGGTCATTTTCCGCCTCAGCTGTATCTGAAATCCTGTCAAAATCAATGACATAGCCCTCACAGTATCTGGCAGGTATTCCCAAGTAGCGGAGAATAAGGACCGCTGAGCTGGCGAAGTGAGCACAGTAGCCTTTTTTATTCGTATCCAGAAAATAGCTGACAAAATCCTGATTCTTAGGAGTTGCACCAGGGCGAAGCGTGTAAGGGTAATTTTTCTGGAAATACGCAGAGATGATTGAAACAGCCTGATCTGCATCCATGCCCTTTGTAAGCCCTGCACCCCTGCAGAAATTTTCAACGGCAGCTTTATCCTCATCAGGGACCTTGAGATATTTTTCATCGACAGATTTTCCACCAGCTGAGAGCTCTCCCTTATTTGTAAGCGGATAATAGGTAACCTGCTCTGTAGTATCATCAGTTGACTGGGCTTCATCGGAATAGTAAGGGAGATATGTACCCTTCGGCGCTCCGACATTTTCTATCTGCATCATTCCCTTGGCCACTCCGTTCGCGCCAGCGCGTGAGCTGCTTTTATTATACCTTGACATCAGATTAGATGTTTCCTCCGATACATCCTCCTGATCTGTAATATCTGAAAGTGACCAGTAATTTTCAACCGGATTGTATTTATCAAACGCAAAGCCACGCAGATAGACCCGGCTCTGAGTATATGGCACAAAAGTCACGTCGAGGTCAGGCTGGTTATCGTTTCTCAGCTGTGACACGCCGCCCAGCTTTCCGGAATTCAAGCCTCCTGTCGACGGATATTTGTTAAAAAGACCATCAAAGCCTAAAAGCATCGCATTTTTTACGGTATCCTCTCCTGCCTTTTTCACGGAGCTGACCGTAACTTTTTCATCATAGGATTTTTCAAAAAATACTGCCGGAAATGAAAATGCAAATACAAGGGCTCCTGTAAAAAGTATCAGCTGAATAAATACTGTGATATTGTTTACGTATGTAAAGCCCTTTTTGGTCCTGCTGTATCCCGTCGCTGAACGAGACAGTCTGTAATGTCCGGATGACCTGAGCACATAGGTCATGAAAAGCCCGCTCAGAAGTGCTGCCGCATAAAATGGCGAAGGCACCAGCTTCATGTAAATCGGCAGGAGGTTTAAGGTCACTGTAAGAATAACTGTAATCACATAGCCGGCTCTTACTATTACCGCACTCATCAGTAAAAATTCAAGTGCAGCTGCCCAGACAATCGCAAATACTGTTACTGTCAGATTCCTGTCAGCAATCCTCTCAGTGTATGTCTTCATTCCGGTCGTATTGAAATAGTCAGATATCCTGCTGACCGTCTTGTTTACTACCGCATAAAAGCCTGAATTCACGTAGTTCCTGAAATAAATGATAAATGCAGTGAACACCACAAAGAAAAGCAGCGCGCCGATGTTCTCTTTTCTTTTTGTCCTGTAAAAATAAGAAAAGTAAAAGCCCATGGCAATAATTGCCACGTTTACAAAAAACGGATTGTATGTAATCGAAATGGATGACAGGAAAAAGCCTATACTTCCGGATGTCAGAAGGCAGACTATGACTGCTTTGAAAAATATCGTCTGATTTTTATTTTTTTCTGCGTCCTCTTTTAAAGGCCTTACTACTGCTCCTACACAGAGCTCTTCAGGCCACTCCTGTATTTTTTTCATATCTGCACATATCCGGTGACCTGTGGGTTGATGCTCTCCATCAGCTCAGCCGGGTCAGCTTCTGTATTTATCTGTGTCATGTAAATCTCCCTGTATGCCTCGTCGATATCGTCCGCGTACAGAATTTTTTTCTGATGAAAGGTGTATTCAGGCTCGCTCCACCAGAGCAGGGTGACATTCGTCTTCTCTGCCACGAGCTCCTTTAAAAGTGAGTAGCACTCAGTAAGATTGTTCTCTGTCTCAGCCGCCGTATCTCCGCACCAGAGCAGCACAAAAAGCATCTGGTCAGACCTGCCCTCACGCTGCTTTACCATCAGGTCATCTCTTTTGGCCGAAGCCTTCCAGTGTATGTCACGAGGCCTGTCTCCCGGTGCATATTCTCTGATTTCTGAAATATCAGTAGTGTCGTTTCCTCGTGCGGTCGACTCGTCTGCCTCTATCATCTGCGACTCGAGGCTTCCGAGCTTTTCGTCCTCGATTTCAACCGGCTTTGGAAATACAGAAATCTCAGCTGTGGAATCCAACGGAACTCTCACCTCCGCAAAGCCAAAAAGGTCTCTGACCTGTGCTTTTTTCAGTGAAAAAGTATACGTCCCCAGCATTGTAAAAGTAACCGGAAGTTCCTCATGGAAATCCTCTGCCGAATACAGCGGATACATGATCTCTGTGTCCTGACCGCTGCCATAGAATTCATTTCTGGAATTTAATGTGACTATTATCTCTGCTGATGGTATAAATGAGTAATGGTCGATGTGAATATACACCGGCACATCATCTCCCTTTTCTGCCGTATCTGTATCAGTTTCCAGCGTCACATCTGTCTGTCCTGCCATCAGATACAGAAGAAGTATATCTATCGCTCCACCTGCTAACGCGATAAGGAGTGCGACCATTAAAAACCAGACTCTGAAATAATCGTACAGCACCAGAAGCACGATAATCCAGAGTGCATAGATAATAATCCTTGGAATTTTTAGATGTGTTTTCATAAGTCTCCTTTTATGCAGGTCTTAAACGTCTGTTTTTTGAAAACGCTTTTTAATATCCTGCTCAGCTTTTGACTTCAGACACTTTGAATCAGCTCTGCCATGGCGTCGTCCATGCTCATGCCTTTTGCCTTTGCGCGGGACGACAGCTTTACTCTGTGTCCTAGCGTATCCTTTACGACCCTCTGCACGTCCTCTGCCGTCACAAAGTCGCGGTCATTTATAAAGGCCATTGCCTTTGCCATGCCAAGCATTGCGATCGTCCCTCTTGGCGATGCCCCCTGTGAAAAAATACCGCCCTTCCTGGTCTTTTCTACTAACGTTACTATGTAGTCGTAGATCTCGTCCTTTACATACATCTGGGCGATTGCATCTCTTATGATCTTCAGATCCTTTGCTGTAAGCACTGGCTGTATCTGGTCTATCGGCTTTGACGCATTGCCTTTTAAAAGTGCGACTGCGTCGTCATGCTCCGGGTAACCCATCGATAGACAGACCATGAATCTGTCAAGCTGCGACTCAGGAAGCATCTGCGTTCCTGATGAGCCATATGGGTTCTCTGTTGCTATGACTATAAACGGGTCAGGTAGTGCTCTCGTCTCTCCATCTACTGTAGCTGTTCCCTCCTCCATTACCTCAAGCAGTGCCGACTGTGTCTTTGGTGAGGTCCTGTTTATCTCATCTGCTAAAAACAGATTTGAAAATACCGGTCCTGCGTGAAATTCGAAGGATCCGGTATTTTTATCATACATGGAAAATCCGAGGATATCACTCGGCAGGACATCCGGTGTGAACTGGACTCTCTTGTAGTCGAGTGACAGCGTCTTTGCGAAGGCTTTTGCGAGTGTCGTCTTTCCGACTCCCGGAATATCCTCCATCAGGATGTGCCCGCCGGCGATCATTGCGGCGAAGACCTTCTGCACGACGTCCTCTTTTCCCTTTATTACTGAATTTACTTTGTCACAGACTCCCTTTGCGATGATGTTCAAAATGCTTCTCCTTTACTCGTAGCGGCTGCCACAGATGTCGGCTCACTAGCTTGTGATTTTCTGTTCGCTCGCGCGCGCTTATTAGCGGCCCTCTGACAAAACGCACAGAATTGCTTTTATAAAAATTGCTATCGCAATTTTTTAAGCAATTCTGTTTGAACGGTTGTCACCCGGGCCGCAGCTAGCGCGCTCGTTCACGACGAAAATCACAAAAATCGTTCGCCGTCTATCTGTGGCAGCCGCTACTCGAGTAAACCAGGCCGATAAATTCATTTAACTTTCTTCAAAAATTCCATGGACATATAGCCCTTAAAACTCTTGTAAGTCACATACGCCCAATCTGTCTTTTTCTTGCCGGTTGCCTTAGTAACCTTGACCTTGGTTCCCTTTGGGATTGAAGTTAGGATATCACTTGTTTTATCTGGTTTCGCGCGCATTGTAAGTGGTGATTCCTTGGTATTCACTTTATAAGTGCCGGCATATTTTTTGTAAAGTTTCTTAGTTGTTGTCTTCTTTGAAGTATCTGTACTCTTTGTATCTGTTTTCTTTGTATCTGTATCCTTGGTGTCAGTTTTCTTTGTATCTGTATCCTTGGTGTCAGTTTTCTTTGTATCTGTTTTCTTTGTGTCGTCGCTCTTATTATCTGTTGTTGTATTTTTATTATCTGTGTCGTCTTTTTTATCCGTATCGGATTTCTGGTCTGTATCGTTTGTTGTATCCGGTACTACCGGAACTACGACGGCCGGATTGTTGGAGATAGTCTTTGGTGGTGTGGTCTTGCTTTTATTATAAGCTGGGCGAATGAAAATACGGATTACTTCACCGGATGCCAGTGAGTGTCCGTGGCTGTCCCTGTATACGCCCTTTACCAGAGATACTTTTCCACTGTAGTTGCCCTCCACAGACTGCAGACTGTTTAACATGATTCCACAGTGTACCCACTTATTTGTCACTGTGCAGTAATAAAATACAATGTCTCCCTGCTGTGGCAGAAATACCTGTGTACCATTTGCTGCAAGAAGCTTCTGATACAAACCTGAAACGCTTCCGTTTGTCGGTATCACATCTGACGCTCCCGCGAGATAGGCACAGTCACAAACAAAGTCTGCACACCAGGCTTCTGTATAGCCTAAGTCCGCTTTTTTCTTTTCTTTCTGTACCAGTGCAACTGTAGCTATATCTGAAGCTTTATTCCCTGTAAGCAGATATGCTCTGGAATACTTTGCTGCGGCACTCTGTGTCGCGTTCGCTGTTACTGTACCCATCGGCAGCTGTGCAAAAATAAGCGCTGCCGCTATGATAAATTGGCATATTTTTTTCTTTATCATTTATCTGTTTTCTCCCTGTCTTATCTGTTTTATCTATGTGATTCTTTCTGAATCTGTTTTCAGACTGTAAAATTCAATGTATTTTCCGTTGGCTTTTATTTTTCCAAGCAACGGTAGTGTTTTTAGTATAGCATATTTTCGGGCGTAGTGGTAAAATGTAGAGAGCAATTTTAAAAAATTTTTATAGTTTCAAGGAGGCATTATGAGTTTCGAAGAAGAGTACAAACAGAAACTTACTACTGCTGACGAGGCTGTTAAGTGCGTCAGAAGCGGTGACTGGGTTGACTACGGCTGGTGCGTTGGCACTCCGGAGGCCCTTGATAAGGCTCTTGCAAAGAGAGCTGATGAGCTTGTAGATGTAAATGTCAGAGGCGGAATCCTTTTCCATGTTCCTTATATCATGCAGGTTCCTGACGCTGAGAAGCATTTTTCATATAATTCATGGCACATGAGTGGTGTCGAGAGAAAAATGCTGACAACCACTAACGCTTACTTTGCTCCTATCAAGTATTCTGAGCTTCCTAGCTATTACAGAATAAACAACGCTACTCCTTCGAGAGTCGTTATGATTCAGGTCGCACCGATGGACAAGCACGGTTATTTTTCTTTCGGTCCATCTGCCTCCCACCTCGGCGCTGTCTGCGAGAAGGCTGAGGAGATCATTGTCGAGGTAAATAAAAATATGCCTCGCTGCCTTGGCGGTCATGAGTCTGAGATTCACATCTCAAAGGTTAGCGCCATCGTTGAGGGTGACAATCCTCCACTTGGCGAGATGCCTGCCGGCGGTCCTGCTTCTGATGTCGACAAGAAGGTCGCTCAGCTGATCGTTGACGAAATTCCTAACGGTGCCTGCCTCCAGCTCGGTATCGGCGGCATGCCAAATGCCGTTGGTTCTCTTATCGCTGAGTCAGACCTCAAGGACCTTTCAGTTCACACCGAGATGTATGTCGACGCCTTCGTTGATCTCGCTATGGCTGGCAAAATCAACGGTTCCAAGAAGAATATCGACCGTTATCGTCAGGTTTATGCCTTCGGTGCCGGCACCAAGAAGCTCTATGATTATCTCGACGACAACCCGGAGTGTATGAGCGCTCCTGTTGATTACACCAACGATGTAAGAGTCATTTCCCAGATTGATAATTTCATGTCTATAAACAACGCTATCGACATCGACCTCTATGGTCAGGTAAACGGTGAGTCCGCTGGTACCCGCCAGATCTCTGGTGCAGGCGGTCAGCAGGATTTCGTTCAGGGCGCTTACCTCTCAAACGGCGGCAAGAGCTTCATCTGCATGTCTTCTACCTTCACTGATAAGAAGGGCCTTGTTCACAGCCGTATCCGTCCTACCCTTGCTGAGGGTTCTATCGTTACTGATACCCGTCCGCAGACTATGTATGTAGTTACCGAGTACGGTAAAGTAAATCTCAAGGGACTTTCCGCCTGGGAGAGAGCTGAGGCTTTAATCTCTATCGCTCATCCTGACTTCCGTGACCAGCTGATAAAGGATGCAGAGAAGCTTCGTATGTGGAGAACTTCAAACAAGAGATAAAATCAAGTGCCAGCGCGGCACGATAAGCTCTTCGCCTGGGACTTATGTCCCGGGCGTTTTTTTGCAAAAATTTCCGATTCCGCATCAAAAAATCCTATAGCAATTTTCCCAACTATATAGTATAATCGGTTTGAGCAAACGGTTTCACAAACCAGGAGTTATAAAAACAGAAGGAGAACCAATGAACAAACTCAAGGCGATTTTTTTGTCCGCAATTCTAGCTGGGACAATGATCTTAGGAGCAGGCTGTACGCCAGGTTCCAAGGCAGCAAAAAATTCCAACTCATTTTCAGATATCCGGGGCATGGATATCTCCTCATACATCAGCGTCCAGGACGGATTTGACGCGCTGAATAAAGAGGAAAAAACCGACACCTATGGATTCAAGGACTTCGATGGCAAGATTATCCGTGACCAGGATTTCTTCAATTTCCTTGCTAAACAGGGTATGAACTGGGTTCGAATAAAGGTCTGGAACGACCCATACGATGAGGATGGAAACGGCTATGGTGGCGGAAATTCCGATCTGAAAAAAGCCATCAAAATGGGCAAGTGGGCTACCAAGGCAGGAATGCGAGTACTTATAGACTTCCACTACTCAGACGACTGGGCTGATCCAGCCAGGCAGACCGCTCCAAAGGCCTGGGCTGATTACAAGGGAGACCCTGATAAGACAGCAAAGGCCCTGTCGAAATTCACGACAGAATCCATCGAAAAGCTGTTAGATGAAGGCGTCGATGTCGGAATGGTTCAGGTCGGAAACGAGACCAACAACGGTATCGCCGGCGTAGAGGCCTCAGGCGACTGGACTTCAAATGTTGGAAAAGTATACGCTGCCGGCTGCGACGCGGTTCACGAGGTGGCAAAAAAGCATAACAGAAAAATCTTAGCAGTCGTTCATTTTACCGATCCTCAAAATAAGACACAGATGCAGATAGCCGGAAATCTGGACAAGTGCAAGGTCGACTATGATGTATTCGCCACTTCCTGGTATCCATACTGGCACGGCACTGCCGAAAGCATCACTGAAGACCTCAGTCAGATAGCTCAGAAATACAATAAAAAGGTGATGATAGCCGAGACGAGTTACGCCAATACTCTTACCGACTACGATGGTTTCGACAACACAGTAAGCGATGGCAATAACGACGTCGGTGACGGAACTGTCTATCCATTCACTCTGGATGGCCAGGCAAAGTCATTCCACAGCGCAGTTCAGGCAGCTCTCGATGTGAAGGATTCAAATGGAAAGACAGCCGGTCTTGGAGCCTTTTACTGGGAAGGCGCGTGGAACGGTCTTATGGATGTAAGCTCTCTTTCAAGCGGCGACAAGCTTGACGCTATAGCAAAGGAGAGAAGAATCTGGAACAGCTGCGGATGCGGATGGACCTCATCTTATTCACACGATTACGACCCGACTCAGACCAATGGAACAGCCGGAGGCTGCGTCATAGAAAACCAGTCATTTTTCGGTCCGGACGGCAAGGCACTTGGCTCGCTGATTGCTTTTTCAAAGGATTACGATGGTACGAAGACCGTGGATCAGGATCTGACTGTTAGTGAGGTAAAAATAAACGACGAGCCATTAGAGCTCGACCCTTCTACTGAGCTTACAGCTGACGTTCTAGGAACCGCGCAGATCTATTACAAGAACAGTTCGAGAGCAACAGTCGATGTCGACTGGAACACATCAGATGTCGAGGCCTACGAGAAGGCGAGAACAAGCGGAAAGGATTACGGAAAAACATTTACGATAAACGGAACTGCCGGAGATGACAAGACTCCGGTTTCAAGAGAGGTAACACTTCTTAATCCGAACCTGATTAAAAACGGTGACTTCGAGACCGGTGATTTCACTGACTGGACGGCGGCTGATGGCTCAGAGGGCTACGATATCGAGACAGATTCGAACAACGTCTACAAAGGACACAACACGCTGCATTTCTACAGCGAAAGTGACTTCGACTTTGAGCTTTCTCAAACTGTAAAAATAACCGAGGACGGCGATTACGAGGCTTCGATGATCACGAGCGGTGAATTTACAGCCTCAGACAGCTACGCCTTCATCTCTGTAAATGATAAATCAAAAAATGATGTCTTAAACGGCTGGCAGGCATGGAACAAGCAGTCAACCGGCACCATCCATCTCAAAGCCGGCGACACCGTAAAGGTAAGCTTCGGTGTCAAGGCAGCCGCCAAGAGCTGGGGCGCAATCGACGAAGTACGATTTGAAAAGAAATAAAGATTTTAAAGGCGTGCCACGGGAGTTTCCTGTGGCACGCTTTTTATATCATGGCAGAATTTATAAAGCAAATTTTTCAATTGCAGCACACATATGCGGATTATTTTATCATCAAAAAATAACATCAACATAATTTCTTTGTTTGTGCAATAGTATAAAAAATATAACAGGTAAAAATCTAATTATGCAAGACATGGCTTGTTCCACAGATTAAGTGAAATTCCGAGCCCTTTCTCTACTGCCTTGTCATAGCAGATTTTGCCCCATGCAACATCCTCTACAGGCATACCACCAACCGAGTAAACGATTATTTCATCATCACTCTTACGCTTCTGAGCTTTTCCAAGAAGTATATCACCCATATCATCTATCTGATTCTCTGTGATTATTCCGTCATGAACCATATCTGTAAACTTAGAACCAATAATGTCTATCGATCCAAATGTAGGATAAGGATATTCTTCAGCCCATGCATGATATAACCCCATGCTGTCTACTACAAGACGCGCCTTTTTCGCCAGAAAATCAGTTTCCATATTGATTCCCGATGGTGCAACCAGAAGTGCTCCTGGCTTTACCCACTCACCCTTAACCATCTCGTAAGAGTTAACATCCTGACCAGTCGAAGCCGTAAATGTCATTACATCTGTTCCACGTACCATCTCCTCTAAATCTTTGCAGACCGTAATCTTCTTAAACTGCGGATAATTTTTCTTAGCATATTCGATAAGACTATCTATAGATTTCCGGCTCCGGCCCTTGATCTTCAATGTATCGAGTGAAGGGCAGGCCGAAACGAATGCATCAAGTGCAGTCTTTCCCATTACTCCCGGGCCGAATATTCCACAAACCTTAGCACCTTTCCTTATCAAGTGGCGCACTCCAACTCCCTGCACCGCTCCTGTTCTATATGCACTTTCCAAATTACCTGACATCAGCACCTTTGGGGCTCCGGTGGTTTTATCATTAAGCATAATCATTAAGATTGAACGTGGCAGGCCAAGCTTTTTATTTTCCATATTTGAACCATACCACTTGACTCCTGCCATATCGAAACTCCCACCGATATACGCTGGCATCGCCATAAAACGCCTTGCCTCCGCGGCAATTGGCATATTAGGAAATTGTGACGTCTTTGGGAATGTAACCATAGTTCCATGAGACATATGGTTTTCTCCACCCATCATGAAATCGCCAACAGCGAGGCATTTAAGCACTTCTTCCATTGCATCGATACATGCATCCATATCGCGCACACCGGCCTCTATCATGTCCTGCTCAGATAAATATAAAAAATCTATTTTCGGATAAGTCATTTAACTACTCCTTTTACTCACATGATTTATAAATATCAATGATGTCTTCTTTCGTCAGATTCACAAGACACCCATCAAGTCCATCGGTAAGCGCCACCTCGGCCATCTTGTCAAAATGCTCCTCTGATGTGATTCCAAGGTCTTTTAATTTGAGTCCCAGGCCTAAACTCTTAAAGAATTCCTCTGTCTTATCAATGGCTCTTTCTGCTGTTTCAACTATATCGTTCCCCATAGTTATTCCAAATACATTGACGCCGTATGTCGCAATAGTCGGTGCACTCTTTTCATTTAAAATATGTCGTAGAAGCTCAGGAATAACGACCGCAAGTCCATGACCATGAGTAACATCATACCAGGCTGAAAGCTGATGTTCTATTGCATGTGCTGGCCAAGGGCCAAGTTTTCCGCTGCAAATAAATCCATTTATCGCCCATTCCGATGCCCACAGAAGATTCGCACGAGCATCATAATCACTCGGATTCTTCAAAGCCTTCGGTCCTTCCTGAACCATGGTTTTCATAAGTCCCTCCATTATTCTGTCTTGGATTTCAGTCCCCGGGATTGGTGCAAAATAGACCTCCATAATGTGTGAAAACATATCGACCGTCCCACATGCTGTCTGATATGGAGATACCGAAAATGTAAGCTGAGGATCAAGAAGTGCATACATCGGATAGAGATTTTCGTTAGCTATCTCTTTCTTAAGCTTTTTCTCTTGATTAGTAATAACCGAGAAATAATCCATTTCAGAACCAGTAGCTGCCATTGTAGGGACTGCGATAATAGGAAGAGCTTTCTTTACACGGCTGTTATCCTCTATAAGCTCCCATGCATCACCATCATAGCAGGCCCCCGCTGCAACTGCCTTGGCACAATCTATCGTACTTCCACCTCCGATAGGAATAACTACATCAATGCCTTGGGTTTTGCATATCTCAACTCCATCTCTTACAGTTGTGATTCTTGGGTTGGCATCTACTCCTGAAAGCTCTTCGTACGCTATTTCTGCGTCGCTCAGCATACCAGTTATTCTGTCATACAGACCATTTTTTTTAATACTTCCCTTACCATATACGAGAAGAGCTTTTGAACCGCACTCCTTTACGCAATCCGTCAAATGATTCACCGCATCTTTTCCAAAATAAATTTTTGTCGGTATTGAATAATAAAAATCCTGCATATTATTCCCTCCTTACAAATGCATCATAAAAACTATTCTTAAACTCATATGATAATTCTGTCTATAGAGATTTATTTATCATATCTTCTCTGGAAACTTGACCATTCCCGTCATCTTCGCAACATCTCCAACAGGGTTTTTCATAACAATAGCATACTTTGGATTCCAGAAGAGATGAACAATCTGATTCAATTTCGGAAGTCCTCTTCCTCCAAGTCGTGAGACTCTTACCCTTCGCCCGTTTCTTAACATAACAACTGCAGTCACAAGCGAACCTGTATAAATAAAATCAGTCACATGTCCATGAAGATGAAATCCAGGGACTTTTTCTTCAGACCATTGAACTCTGTGTGGTCTTATCGACACATTTACAAATTCGTCCTTTTCAAATGAAAAACCGGTAGCAAGGAAATCACCCGATTCGCATAGAATACGTATAGCATCACCTTTTGGGTCTCCGACCATTCCATCGAATTCATTCGTTTCTCCAATAAAATCAGATACAAAAGCAGTTTTGGGGTTCTTATATAATTCCTGTGGAATGCCCTGCTGTTCTATATGACCACCCTGCAGAACCACGATTTTATCACTCATTATCATCGCTTCTTCCTGGTCATGCGTAACATATATGAATGTTATTCCTAACTGCTGTTGTATTTCACGAAGTTTGTAACGCATATCTTTTCTAAGTTTCATGTCAAGAGCTGTAAGTGGCTCATCAAGGAGCAGAACAGAAGGATGTGTAACTATCGCTCTAGCAATTGCAACTCTCTGTTTCTGCCCGCCTGACATCTGAGAAGGCATTCTCTCCTCAAAGCCCTCAAGTGAAACAATCTTAAGCGCTTCTTTAACGGCCTCTTGTATTTTACTGCGTCCAACATGTTCCGCTTTAAGTCCGTATGCTATATTGTCATAAACATTCATGTGCGGAAAAAGTGAATAATGCTGAAATACCGTATGTACATTGCGTTTCTCCGGAGGCAGCTTTATTATACTCACTCCATCAAGTCTTATATCTCCTCCGTCCAGGGTCTCGAATCCCGCAATCATCCTCAACAGCGTTGTCTTGCCGCATCCTGATGGTCCAAGAAATGAGACGAATTCTCCTTTTTCTACAGAAAAGTTAATGTGATCGACGACGTGGTTGTCACCGTATGATTTATCAAGATCGATAAGTTCAATTGCACCTTTTTTCTCCATGGATATCACACCCTTACCTTCAGATCTGCTTAATACACTTATATAGCTTTATTACCGCGCTGTCCTGTTCTTATTCTCATTACATCTTCAACAGGCGTGATAAATACCTTGCCATCTCCGACAGTGCCTGTAGACAAATTTTCCTCTATAAGTGCAAGCAGATCCTCCACCTGCTTATCCTTTACTACTACCTCTGCTTTAATCTTAGGTATAAGGTTCATAGTAGCTGTCTTTACACCCATCTGAGTGTCTTCTCCAGTGACACCGCTTTGATTGCCACATCCCATTGCAGAAGTTACGGTAATTCCTCCTACGGAAAATTCATTCAAGATAAGTTTTAATTTTTCCAGTTTATCCGGGCGAATTATCATTTCTATTTTTTTCATGACACCATATCTCCTTCCTCCTGTATCACCTGACTATTATCAGGATCCCAGGTCATAAAAACATTGTCTCCGACATGCCATTCACTATCCACACTGTCAAGTGCAACTGCTTTCAAACCATTTTGTTCAACAAGTTCTATACGCTGATATACACCAAGATATGTAACCTTCGTAATTCTTGCAGGAATAGCTATTCCTTCCGGCCTGTCTTTCTTAAGTATTAAAAATTCTGGTCTTAAAGATACAACTCTTCCATCAGAAAGATTTTCCGTATCTCCTGAAAAGAAATTAGATTCACCCAGAAAAGATGCAACGAACCTTGAAGAAGGATGAAGATAAATATCGTTTCCCTCTCCAATCTGTTCTATATGCCCGCCATTTAATACCACAATACGGTCGCTGATTGTAAGCGCCTCTTCCTGATCATGAGTGACATAAATATATGTTATGCCCGAAGCCTTCTGCATATCCTTAAGCTCCATCTGCATCTGTTTTCTAAGCTTAAGGTCAAGTGCACCAAGTGGCTCATCCAAAAGCAGAACCTTCGGTTCACATACAAGACTTCTTGCGATTGCAACCCTTTGCTGCTGACCTCCGGAAAGTTTCGATGGTTTCCTGTTTGCAAAAGCTTCAAGATTTGTCATCTCTAGAACTGCGTTTACTTTTTCTACAATCTTCTCTTCAGGAACCTTCTTCATCTTTAAGCTGAATTCTACATTCTCACGAACAGTAAGATGAGGAAAAAGTGCATAGCTCTGAAATACCGTATTCACATTTCTCTTATTTGGTGGAACAGATACCTGATCTTCCCCATCAATAAGAACGCTCCCACTGTCAGGCTTTTCAAAGCCGTTTATCATACGAAGAAGAGTAGTCTTACCACATCCTGACGGTCCAAGCAATGTAAGGAATTCTCCCTGCCTGACATCCAGACTTATCCCGTCTATAACCTTCTGATTTCTAAAGCTTTTTTCAATATTCTGAAGTGATACCTGTATTCTTTCTTCAATCATAGAATCAATCCTCCTTCGAAAGCATGTTGGATATCAGTATTGCCGCTAACGAAATAATAAATATCAACGATGATATTGCATTTACTTCAGGTGTAATACCATTCCTAGTCATACCCCAAATCTGGATTGGAAGGGTTGAGAATATTCCGTTTAAGAAATATGTTACAGGAATCTCATCCATTGAAAGTGTAAATGAAAGAAGCGCCGAACTTATGATAGCTGTCTGTATATTCGGAAGTACCACATGAAAAAATGTCTGCGAGCTTGTGGCTCCAAGATCCTCCGCTGCTTCAATGATATTCCCATCTAACTGCTGAAGCCTTGAATATACCTGAGGAAGGACTGTCGCTATAAGAAATGTTGAATGACCTAAAATAACAGCCATCATTCCCTGGTGTATTCCAACTGCCTGATAGAATGTCAGGAGAGCTACACCTGTTAGAATTCCCGGAAGAATTAGCGGAAGCATGACAAGCTTATTCATGAAGCTTTTCCCTGGAAAATCAAACCTATACATTCCATAACCACCAGTAACACCCAGTACACAGGCCACACCTGTACTTATTCCAGCAATTACAAGTGAATGCTCTAACGAACGTATAAGATCATCGTCAGCAGCCATCTTCGCAAACCATTTAAAAGAAGCGCCCCTCATCGGGAAATAATTAACTGAATCTGCGTTAAATGCATATAATACAACGACAATGATCGGAATATACATGAAAAGAAGGATGAGAATTCCGATTACCGTCAGTACTCCGGTTGATAAATGTTTTCTTTTAATCATAAATCTCACTCCTTATTTATCCGTTTAGATTTGCATAATGTTTTTCTATCTTTCCCGTTATCTCCATCAAAACAATAACAAATACAAGAATAATCATTCCCATTGCCGCGCCATAAGGCCAGTTATCCGATGTACCGAACTGCATCTGAACAATGTTTGCTATCTTGGTCGATGATGTAGTTCCTCCCAGAAGTGATGGTGCAAGGAAATCTCCCATGGAAAGTGCAAAAGCATATGTCGCTCCTGTCACTATTCCTGGTAAGGAAAGCGGAATTATTATTTTTCCAAGCGTTCTTGCACCACCACACCCCAGGTCTCTCGATGCTTCAATAAGGCTATGTGGAATCTGTTCAAGCGACGTATATATAGGCATCATCACATAAGGAGTATAGATATGCACCATTGCGATAATTACTGAGGCGTCACTGTACAGGAAAATGTCAAGAGGTTTGCTTGTAACCCCCAGCCAGATAAGGAATGAATTTAGTATTCCATTGGTCCCCAGTATTATTTTCCACGCATAGGCTCTCATAATATAACTGACCCAGAGCGGAATAATAGTCATCATGTAAAGTATCTTCTTCGACCTGGCTTTTTTTACTGCATAAATAATAAAGTATGCCAATGGAAAACTTATTATTATCGCAATAACCGTAACAATAAGCGACGTTCTCAATGTCTGTAACAGTATCATAACATGTCCAGAACCTGAAGAGTCTCCTGCAAAGAATCGGATATAATTGTTCAGCGTGAACGTCTTCTCTACCTTAAATGCTCCGTTTTTCCAGAAGCTGTACAAAAACAGATTGAAATACGGAATAACAAGGAAAACAATAAGCCAGATACATGATGGGGCAAGTATTCCGTATCTTAAAAAATGAAACATTTTTCTTTTCGTGCTCAAGATGACCACCTCTTATCTGTTGCTTTCATAGCAGATTGGAATCTGTTACTTTTTTCAATTCCGAATCTATATATCAGGTTCCTGACTTAACCGATACCCAGATGTCATTGTACTGATCACGGTTCTTAACATATTGCCAGAAGTTAATCTTTGAAAAGAACTCATCAAGTGAATCTGCATTAGTCGTAGCAATCAGGTCGTCATCCATATAATCAAGAGCTTTTGGATTGACAACAGTATAATATGTTGCAGCAGAGCTTAATGCCTGGCCTTCAGGACTAGTTACATAATTGATCCACTTATATGCTGCATCTACATGCTTAGCTCCTTTAACTATCATGAGACGATCCATCCAACCGGTGCAACCTTCCTTTGGAATAGTCCACTTAAGATTTCTTCCCTGATCATTTACATTCTTAACTGTTATAGGCCAACCTACAGCCACGTCTACTTCCTTGTTTGCGAAGAGATCTGTAAGTTCTCCGGCTGTCGTCCAGTATTTTCTGACGCTGCCATTTATCTTGCTAAGCTTCTCCTTCGCATCTTCAAGCTGATCAGTCGACATATTGTAAATAGCTGAAGGATCATCCTTGTCCAAGCCTTCCATCTGTCCAATCATGTAGATATTACTTATATCATCATATAGACTTATTCTTCCAGAATACTTAGGATCCCAGAAAATATCCCATGATGTCGGCTCCTCTTTTACAACATCTGCATCATATATCAGATAATCAGGGCCCCATAGATATGGGCATCCATAGGTCTTTCCATCCTTTTCCACATCAGAAAGCTTGACACTATCGCTTATGTCACTCCAGTTCTCAAGCTTATTTAAATCAAGGGGTTCTGCCATGTCATTTTGTACTATATATCCGGCCATATCACCAGACGGTGAAATAACATCGTATGTGTCTCCTCCTCCGGCCTTAAGTTTAGCCGCCAGGTCATCACTGGTGTTGAAATAAGTGGCATTTACTTTTATTCCTGTCTTTTTCTCAAACTTATCTGCAAAAGATGAGTCAGCGTAGCCTTCCCATGTGAGAAGATTTACAACCTTGTCTCCACCAGATTTGCTTGAAGATCCTGAAGCACTATTCTGTGACGATGAACCGCATCCGGCCATTGATATGGCGAGGGAAAACGCAGTTACTGCAACTATAAGTCTTTTTCTAATCTTTTTCATAAGTCGTTCCTCCTTACACCGTAATAATCATTCTCACCAGTTACCTTTTTTTCTCAAATCGCAGATTATAAAGTCAATTCGCCTGAATCCCTACCCACCATGTATGCTGATCAGCCATGTCCTTTGCGTAATTGATAAAAAAGGCGCTTATCGGATAATTCCGATAAACGCCTTTGTCTTTTTTATATTTAATTCTGCCTGATTTGATTATAAATAATCTACATCTTATACATACTATAATGTCAACACTCAATATCTTACAAAATCTATCAATAAATAGCCTGAAATTTCTATAATTATTATTATAATTATTGACAAATTTCGATTTAAAGCATAAAATTACCTCGATATTTAGATTATAGTTGGTATAAAGTTTTTGCTTACCAGACTTCTTATATCGTATATAAAAGTTTATGTAAGCCATAGCAATGCAGGAGGCGGTGAAATTATGAATCTCAGAAAATTATCTATCGGCGAAATGGCGTCCTTGAATCATATATCTAAACAGGCATTAAGATTATATGACAAGATGGGACTTCTGTCTCCCATTGAGATAAATGATAAAACCGGTTATAGGTACTATTCTATCGGACAGTCAGCAACCCTCGATATGATACAGTATTATAAAGAAATCGGCTTCTCACTGAATGACATCAAAGAACGGCTTAATGAAATGAATCTGAACACAATGCCTGAAGTCCTTCAAGAACGCTACGAATACAGCGAACGAGAAATGAAGAAGCTCAAAATCAATCAAACCGCAATTCTCAGGAGCATAGACAGCTTCAACAGATACATGAGTTTGCCGCAGATTGGCACAATATTCTACGAATATATTCCTGAACGATCCATCTACGTTTACAATACCGGCGCAGATTTCTTCTCATATTCTTATTATGAGTACGAATACTATCTGAGAATGTTCAAGGATCATCTAGAGGAAAATGGTTTCCCAACAACTTATTTTGCAAATGTCGGCACTATAGTAAGAAGCAGATATTTTAACGAGGGATATCCAGAGCTTCACAGTGATGAGGTTTTCGTATTCATTGACAATAACATTAATATCAAGCTGCCTGTCGAGACAATTCCAGCCGGAACCTATATATCAATGTGTTGCGATGTATTTGAAGAAGAAAAAGATTACGCTATAAAACTATTCGCCGAAATGCGTAAAAACAATCTCAGGCCTCTCGGTGACTATTTCTGTGAGGTCGTAACAGAATACCCTGACGGTGAAAACGGACAGCGAAAGATATTCTATAAGATGCAGGTAAGGATTAAATAAAATGTTTTCAAATGGTTACTATACACGGATTAACCCTGAAGCCCATTGCACACAAAGAAACGCCCGCATGTTTCAGCACGCAGGCGTTTTCTGTCACGATAAAAACATCCGGCATGACACCGGCTCATTATATATCAGATTATTTTATAAGTACAGTGCATGATACAGGTTCTGCAGAGATTTTTCCGGAAACAGTTGAAATAGTGTCTGTTCCTGCTTTTTCTCTGTTGATGCATACTTTCCAGTCACCTTCAGGAAGGGTGATATCCTCTGCCTTCTGGTTCGGATTGAATATCACAAGAATCTGCTTAGCGCTGTCACCAGCCTTCGTACCATCGATAGTATACGCTATTACATCATCAGTAGTACCGGTAAGGAGCTTTATACTGTCATCAATGTCTTTTCCATTTGTCATGCGGAGAGCTGAATGAGCCTTTCTGAAGGAAATAAGACCCTTGTAATAATTAAAGACATCAGCGTACTCGCTCTTACTCAGGTTATCCCACTTGAAAGCATTGATACCTGCAGCTGAGAAAGCAGGGTCAGCAGCATAATACGGGCTCAGATATGAAGCGTTTGAGCTGTAGCTGTTAGTCCAATAATCATGACCATTTACAGTCTTGATATCGTTCGTCTCATCATGCTTTACATCTGAAGGAAGTTCCTTTGAGCGGAGCATCTCTTCGCCGCCCTGCATGAATGGAATACCCTCAGACATAAATACAATTGAAGAAGCCAGGTTATTCTGCGCTATAAGAATGCTTGAACCGGTTGCAGCTGATGAAGCCTGAATTCTGTCGAATAAAGTATCATTGTCATGGCAGGATACATAGTTTATCGTCTGCGCAGCTCTGTTATCAGTCTTAAGCCAGTCAGCTGAAGCTGTGATTGACTTAATGATATCATTTGTCTTGTCGCTGTTGCCAGTAGCGTAACCAGCTTCAGTGAAGTTAAATACACCACCCTTTGCACCATCACGGATCTGGTCATTGAAGAATCCCATATCCGGGGTAGCAGAAGAATTATTCTGAGTAGCAAAGGTAAGACCACTCTTTGTAGAGTTTGTTGTATTATTCCAGCCCTCACCATAGATAATGATTGAAGGATCAATCTTATGGAGAGCTGTTACAATCTCATTTATAGTCTCAGTATCAAACAGATAAGACTGATCAAGTCTGAATCCATTGATATGGTACTCTTTTGCCCAGTAAACAAATGAATCTACGATATACTTGCGGTTCATTGTTCTTTCAGTTGCAGTATCATTTCCGCAGCCAGAGCCATTTGAATTTGGTCTTGAATAATAGTCAGGAACGATTCTGTTGATGCAGAATTCATCCTTAGAGGCTACATGTCCGTAAACGACATCCATTACGACGCTTAAGCCATTCTGATGAAGTGCCTCGACCATCTGCTTGAATTCCTTAACACGAACCGCTCCGTCATAAGGATCAGTAGAGTATGAACCCTCAGGGATATTGTAGTTCTGTGGATCATAGCCCCAGTTGTACTGGTCTGTATCCTTT
This sequence comes from uncultured Lachnospiraceae bacterium, assembly GCA_900316165.1. Classification (GTDB taxonomy): domain Bacteria; phylum Bacillota; class Clostridia; order Lachnospirales; family Lachnospiraceae; genus Weimeria. Next base: position 31,415 of record ONBW01000024.1, read on the forward strand.
GACTCATCAACAGTCTTGAAATCATATACAGGCTGAAGCTGTACATGGGTAATGCCAAGAGCCTTCAGATAATCAATTCCTGTAGAAACTCCACTGCTGTTCTTCGTACCGGTCTCTGTAAGGGCTAAGTATTTGCCTTTATTTTTCATACCTGAGGATTTATCAGATGAAAAATCCTTCACATGCATCTCATAGATGACTGCATCAGTATAATTCTTTATCTCGTTAGGATTCTTATCACTGCTCCATCCGGTAGGATCAGTAGAAGAAAGATCAATTACCATTCCTCTGTTTCCGTTTACACCGCAGGCACGGGCATACGGATCGATAACATCCTTTTCGGTCTTTCCATCAGTTGTAACTGTGTAAGTATAGTAGGTGCCATTTAAGTCACCCGATACTTTATTTGACCAGACGCCCTTCTTACCCTTCTTTAAGCTTACTGTCTTGATTTTGTCATCAGTTCCGGCTGTACCTGATTTGTAGAGGTTGAGCTTTACTTTGGTGGCAAGTGGTGCCCAGAGCTTGAATGTAGTGGCATCCTTTGTGTAATTGGCGCCTAAATCATTTCCGGTATAAGTGTAGGCTTTCTCAAAATCAGATGATGAATAATAATCAGGTGTCGTAACCTTGGTTTTTACGCTCTTGTAAGTGATATATGTGTCATAACGATAAGAAAGCTTTTTTGACTTTGTCTCATTATTATACATGTGCCTTTCTTTGAAAGGCATCAAAGCGGTTATGAAACACAGCTTCTGGCCTTTCGATTTTTCTAATTTCCTGTTATTCTTATAGTGAGGGCCTGGCATACTACACAGCACGTGGAGGTGAGTGGC